>CANJDA010000049.1 GCA_947472705.1 Flavobacteriaceae bacterium | reverse complement strand
TTAATCGGATATTTACAAACTCAGGAGTGCATTTTACCGATAAACTCAACATTAAAGAGGCTTATCATATAGTCGAAAAGCAAAAAAAAACCTGTTCGATTATGAACAGGTTTCTTTCGTTTGAATTATTAATTATCTGACAGGATATTTATTTTTAAAGAATACTACTCGGCAGTTTTCTTGTTGTTTTTATAATTAACTGGAGCTAAATTAGTTGTTCGCCATTTCTAAATCTAACTTAATCGGTAAACTAACACAAAACTCGATAGACTAACATTTATTGCAATTTTGGTGCATTTTATCGATGTTTTTAAGGCAGCAAAATCTTTTCAACAATTCATAATTTACAATTCACAATTCACAATTTAAATTTTACCTTTGCTCGCTTATTAAAATTAAGATTATGATTTATAAATTCAGAGCAATTCTTGATGCCGAAGATGATATTTTCAGAGATATTGCTATACAGGAAGAAGATACTTTAGAAGATTTACACAACGCTATTGTTAATGCTTTTGGTTTTGACGGATTAGAAGTGGCTTCTTTTTATACTTGTGATGACACATGGAATCAGGAAGAAGAAATTCCGATGTTTGATACCGGAGATGTTCCCGGAGAACAAAAAACAATGAGCGATTATACATTAAATCAATTGCTTGGCGAAGACCAAACAAAGATTATCTATGTGTATGATTTTATCAATATGTGGACATTCCTTGTTGAACTTGCCGCTGTTGAAGAAGCCGAAATTGGTGAAATATATCCGAGTTTATTATTTTCTCACGGCGTATTACCAGCAATTGCACCTGAAAAAGAATTTGAAGCTGAAGGTGAAGATTTCTATTCTGAATTTGAAGACGATTTAGATGAAGATGATTTAGATGCTTTTGGTGGTGATGACAGTTTTGAAGATTACGGATTTGAAGAGAATTGGAATTAAACATAGTTTAAAATAAAAAAATGATCAACCTATTTAACACTCATATTGAGAGTTTATCAATACACCGAGTTGGAAACAAAAACAAAAATGAATCTGTTTTTCTCTCGGAACAGCCCTATAATTTAAATGACGAAATTGTTCCTTTATTAAAGGAATATTTTTTCAAATCATTTCGTGAAAAAGAAGAGAACTATTTCCAGTTTGCTCACGAAGTTGATTTGGAATACAACGATATGTTTAATTTAGCTACAGAAATTTTCACGAATCCAAGTGCTATTCACGAGGTTTCAAAGAAGATTACCAATCATCTTTTTGAGCAATCCAATCATCCACATATAAAGAACGGAGAAGTTTATGTGACGTATTTAACCAACTTAAATATAGATAATAATGTAGTTGATGCCATTGGTGTTTTTAAAAGTGAAATCATGTCTGATTTTATGCAGTTTGAAGAAAAGGGCAAATCACTAGAAATGATTCTGCAACAAGGTATCAATCTGAATAAATTAGATAAAGGTTGTTTGATTTTTAATTACAAAAAAGAAGAAGGTTACAAGATTTTAAGTGTTGACAGCAATCGTTATGACACTCGTTATTGGTTAGAGCATTTCCTTTCGGTTGATGCTTTTCAGGATGAAAATTTCATTACCAAAAAGTATTTAAAATTCTGTCAGGGATTTGCCAAAGATGTTGTTTTTCCTGCTGAAGACAAGAAAGAAGAAGTAATGTTTATGAATCGTTCGGTGAATTATTTTGCCAAAAACGACCAGTTTGAAGAAAGCAATTTCTTAAATGAAGTTTTAGATAATCCAGACTTAATTCCGGAATTCAAAAACTATAAAGTTGACAAAGGCGAAAAATACAGTATTGAAGACGTTACTACTTTTCCTATAGCAAATGGCGCCGTTTCCGATGCACGTAAATCAATAAAAAATGTGATTAATTTGGATACCAATATTCAAATCAAGTTAGATTTTATTAATCCTGAAAGTGCTGAAAAATTTGTAGAGAAAGGTTGGGATGAAGAAAAACAAATGTACTACTACTTGGTTTATTTCAATAAAGAACAGAAGTCCTAACAGTTTTAATAGTAAAAAATGTATCCTCAATAGGTAATGCTTTTGAGGATTTTTTATTTTTGACAAAAATAGGCTATGTTAAAATAGACAACACAGCCCTTTTAAATGGCTATATTTGTTAAAATTGCTTGACTTTGATGCTTAAAAAACTACATTTTGGATTACTATTATTCTTTTGCTTTGCTTCTACCATAACAATAGCACAAGAAAAAAATAGTGGTAACGATTCGGTCAAAGTGTATAAAAAAATTGAAAATTATTCAAAGAAAAGTAAAGTCAACAGTTTTGTTTACCGGTTATTATTTAAATCAAATCGAAAATCAATATCATCTACTAACTCCAAAAGGAAAAGATTTTTTATAAAAAAAGCTTTTGACCGCAATGAAGGCAAAATCATTCGATTCATAAATATTGAAACTTTAGATCCATTTGGTTATGCCGTTGATAACTATAAAGACACTCCAGATAAAGGAATTGAAAATCTTGGCAACAAACTACATCTTAAAACTAAAAACTGGACCATCCGTAATTTATTGTTATTCAAAAAAAATGAACCTTTAGATTCCTTATTGGCTAAAGAATCGGAACGTTTGATAAGAAAGCAACGCTATGTTCGAAGTGTAATTATTAATCCTGTTGAAATTCCAAATTGTAAAGATTCTGTTGATATTTCAATTCGTGTATTGGATTCTTGGAGTTTGATTCCAACAGGAGCAATCTCAAATTCTCAAGGTAATTTTGAACTCACAGAACGTAATTTTTTTGGCCTCGGACATGAATTTCAGAATGAAATAATCAAACGGTTTGACACTGGTCAAAATGCCTACAAAGCCAAATATTCTATAAGTAATATTAAAAATACATTTATCAATACCACTTTTACTTATGAAAATTCATTAGACAATTATACTACCAAAAGTGCACGGATTGAAAGACAATTTTATTCCCCATTTACTAGATTGGCAGGTGGTATTTTATTTGAAAATAAATTTTATATTGATTCATTACCAGACAACAATGCCGTTTTTGCTAAACAAAGTTTTAAAAAAGAAACTCAAGAATATTGGTTTGGTCATTCTTTTCGAATTTTTGGAGGTAAAAGTGAAGACTTCAGAACCACTAATTTAGTAACCTCAATAGGGTATAAAAATGTTAATTATTTGGAAGAACCTACATTGTTATATGATTCTTCCAAATTCTTTTCATCCGAGAAGTTGTATTTAGGCACAATTGGATTGAATGTTAGAAAATTTGCTGAGGAAAAATATTTGTTCAATTTTGGAATTATTGAAGACGTTCCCTACGGACAAGTATATTCAATTACAGCAGGGATACAGGATAAGAATAACATAAAACGAAGTTATTTTAGCGGGCGTTTTGCTTATGGAGATTACTTTGATTATGGTTATTTAAGTACCGATATCGAATGGGGCAGTTTTTATAATAATGGTTATAGTGAAGAAACTACTTTTAGAATCGAGGCAAACTATTTCACCAATTTGTTAAATGTCGGAGATTGGAAAATTAGGCAATTTATTAAGCCAACAATAGTTTTTGGAAATAACAGAGCTCCAAACATTAAAGATAGAGTAACACTCTCTAACCAAAATATTATCAGTGGATTTAATAATCCGTTAATCAACGGAACAAGAAAACTAACAATAGCTTTTCAAACTCAAACCTACTCCCCTGGTAATTGGCACGGTTTCCATTTTAGTCCTTTCTATAATATGACATTTGGTTTCCTAGGAGATGAAACTAATAAATTCTTAAATGACAGACTATATTCTAAATTTAGTTTAGGAGTTTTAATTAACAACGATTATTTGGTTTTTAATAGTTTTCAAATTTCATTTTCATTTTTTCCTTCTATTCCTTTTGAAGGTACTAATGTATTTAAAACCAACTCTTTCAAAAATGATGATTTATCTTTGCCCGATTTTCAAATCGGACAACCAATAATTGTTCCATACCAATAATTGACAACTTTTTATTTTATTGTTTTTGTAAGTATTTTATTTTTAAACTACTGAAATAGTGCGTTTTATCGATTTTATTTTGCATTTCAACGATTAACTATTAAGTTTACTGTTCCATGACCAAATATTAATTGTATGAGAACAAATTACTTATCTGACGGTATAGTTAAAAAAAACTATTTCTGTTCGTTTTTTGGGCATCGCTTTGTGCAGACTAAAAAAGTGAACAATCATTTTAGTGAATATGTTTGTGAAAATTGTAAATTGCAAGCAACAAATGACAGTAGAGGTCAAAAAATAACTTTGACTACCAAACTGAAAGACATTAATGAAACCCTATTTTATTTACAGTTAAAAAAACAATTTATAGCTAAATTTTACTTTCACAAAAAAGAAGAGTAACAAACTATGGTTTAAATCGTCATATTGCGAACTCTAAAAACCGTCTTTTGGAATCAACTATTCTTTCAATTAAAAACCTTAATAAATATTACGGCAAAATCCATGCGGTAAAAAATGTTTCCCTCGAAATTCAAAAAGGTAATGTATATGGAATTTTAGGACCAAACGGAAGTGGTAAGTCTACCACTTTAGGAATTGTATTGAATGTCGTCAATAAATCATCTGGTGAGTACAGCTGGTTTGGCGGCACATTGAAAACACACGATGCTTTGAAAAAAGTGGGGGCCATTATTGAAAGACCTAATTTCTACCCCTACATGTCAGCTAAAGAAAATTTAGAGTTGGTATGTAAAATTAAAGGAATCAATTATACTAAAGTCAATGAAAAATTAGAAATTGTTGGACTTTTAGATAGAAAGGACAGTAAATTCAAAACCTTTTCTCTAGGAATGAAACAGCGCTTGGCAATAGCCTCAGCACTTTTAAACGACCCTGAAATTTTAATACTTGACGAACCTACCAACGGTTTAGACCCTCAAGGAATTCATCAAATTCGCGATATAATCAAACTTATTGCCTCACAAGGTACAACCATACTCTTGGCTTCTCATTTACTAGATGAAGTTGAAAAAGTATGCAGTCATGTTTTAGTGTTGCGCTATGGTGAAATTTTATATAGTGGTACTGTGGGTGGAATGACCAATCAAATTGGTTATTTTGAATTACAAGCCGAAAATAATTTATCTATTATTACGGCATTGCAGAATCACTCAGAAATTGATATTATTTCAGAAATGGACGGAAAAGTAATTGTTCATTTTAAAAGTACCGTTGATGCTACTCAATTAAATAAGTATTTATTTGACAAAGGAGTTTGCTTGAGTCATTTGGTTCAGAAAAAAATGAGTCTGGAAGAGCAATTTTTAGCCCTAACCAATAAATAACTGCCCTAAATTATGAAACGATTACTTTCAATAGAATTACAAAAAATCTGGAAAAATCGAGCCAGCAGGATATTAACATTAACCTATTTTATTCTTCTTACTTTTTTATCATTTATTGCTTCAATTAAATTTGATATTGGACCAATCCATATTCGCCTTGCCGATCAGGGAATTTTTAATTTCCCATTCATATGGCATTTCAACTCTTTTATTGCTGCATTCCTTAAAATATTCCTTGCTGTAGTAATTGTTTCAATGATGGCTAACGAATACAGCTATGGAACTTTGAAACAAAATCTTATTGACGGAATGAGTAAAAAAGAATTTGTAGCTTCGAAAGTATTAACCATATTGTTGTTTTCATTGATTTCAACAATTTTCTTATTTATAATTTCATTGATTTTGGGGTTGATTTTTTCATCATTCAACGAGGTTAGTATTATTTTTTCTAGAATGGAATACCTATTTGCCTATTTTGTTAAGCTACTGGGTTTCTTTTCTTTTTGCTTATTTTTGGGTGTTTTGATAAAACGCTCTGCCTTTGCATTAGGCTTTATTTTTTTATGGTTTATTTTTGAAATCATTTCGTATGCTATTGTAATCCATAATATGCAAAACAAAGCCCTTGTTGATAAAATTTATGATTTTTTCCCACTGATGTCTATGTGGAACCTGATACCTCAACCTTTTACAAAATTGAATGCAGTTCGCACTATAGGAAAACAGATTGGAGCAGAAGATTTCAAAAATTATGATGTTCATTTTTCTTCAATAATCATCGTTTTAGCATGGACAGCAATTTTTATTTTCCTATCTTATAGAATAATTAAAAAAAGGGATTTGTAATCCTATTTTTACTTAAATTACCGTAATATTAAAAGCAATCTATTTCCTTTTTAGTTTACTTTTTTATTTGCTAATTTTAGCCAATGAAAAAGAATCATTTTATTGTTTTACTATTTATAAGCATATTCACAAATTGCTTTGCACAATTTAGTAAAACACATTATATCCCTCCCTTATCTGGTTCATCAAGTGTTACTTCTGAAGATCAATATTTATACATTTCAACTCCAAGTTTAACTCCAGTAAATTTTAAAATTATTGAAATTGGTGGGAACACTATACTTGGGACTGTCTCTCGAGATGTTCCTTATGAATATTATATTGGTTTTGGCAATGACACTCAATTACATATAGATGCAAGTATTAGTAATACTGTGTTTAACAACAAAGGGTATATTGTTGAAGCTGATGATTTAGTATATGTTTCAGCACGCGTAACAGCGGGTAATGGTAATCAAGCAGGAGAATTAGTTTCAAAAGGAATTGCTTCCTTAGGTAAACGATTTAGGATTGGAGCATTTACAAACACTCTTGTTGCTAATTATATAGATATTCATACAACATTCATTTCGGTATTAGCAACAGAAAATAATACAACTGTCAATTTTAGCGACTTTAAACAAGGTGTTCAGCCTGTAAATAGCTCAACTGGTGATGCTCCTTTTAGTATTGTCTTAAATAATGGAGAAAGTTTTGTGATAGATGTACAAGGTCCTACAGATGCCAATAGAAACGGATTAATTGGATCATTAGTCACTTCTGACAAACCCATTGCTGTAAATTGCGGATCTTTTGGTGGTTCCAATGCTATTGGAAATCTAGATTTAGGTTTTGATCAAATTGTACCAGCTGACAGAATTTCAAGTAATGATTATATTTTCATAAAAAGTACTGGTGTAGATGAAGTTGAAAAAGTATTACTTGTTGCTGACGAAGATGGTACGGATATTTTTTTAAATGGTTCAACTACTGCTACAAGCACTATTAATGCAGGCCAATATTATGAACTATTAGGTTCCAGTTTTAGTGCTGATGGTAATTTATATGTTCAAACTTCAAAAAAAGTTTTTGCCTATCAAAGTGTTGGCGATAATGGAGCCGTAGACCAAAGAAATCAAGAATTATTTTTTGTGCCACCTTTAAGTTGTCAAACTCCCCACGTTATTGATAATATACCTCTTATAGATTTCATCGGAACTCGCCAGTTTATTGGAAGGGTGACCATCGTAACACAAACAGGAGCTACATTAAATTTTATTGTTGATGGTGTAAATTATACTTTAGCAACGCTCCCAGCCACTATAGTAGGACCAACAAATGTAATTGGAAATCCAAATTACCAAACCTATGTATTAACTGGTCTTACTGGTAATGTTTCGGTGTATTCGAGTGGGGAATTGTATTTGGCTGCCTATGGTTCTGAATCGGCGGCTACTTTTGGTGGATTTTACTCTGGATTTACCTTTAAACCCGAAATATCATTTAACTTAGCAAATGCTTCTCAATTAGGCTGTATACCAAATTCAATTCTAAGAGTAAATCAACTTAGCCCATTTGACATTTTTCAATGGTATTTCAACGGTAGTGTGATTCCGGGTGCCAATAATAATAGTTATCAACCTTTACCAATCACAACTCCTGGTGGTTTAGGCCCTGGTTACTATTTTGTGTCAGCCACAATTGCTGGATGTACTTCACCCAGAGATTCTGATATTATTCCAGTCAGTTCTTGCCCAAATGATAGGGATAATGATGGTGTAAATGATAATGTTGATTTGGACAACGATAATGATGGAGTAACCAATTGTGATGAATCTTTAGGCAATAAAGAGGTTGATTTAACCAATATTAATGCAGGAACCCTTACGGTATCAAGTTATACTAATTCTTTTATTGGAAATGTATCTATAGCAGGAACTGGTGTTGCACCTTCAACTCCTATTTTAGGTGATGCAACAGGTAATTTTGTTTCTGAAGCGGCACAAGGCAAAGGAAATTCCACTTCTTATAATGTAACTTTTAACAATCCAATTAGTTTAGCAGTAGAATATACAACCTCTCCCGGAGCAACCAATCTTTTTACATCTGGGACCGAAATTAGAATTAGCTGCCCAGCCAATAGAACATTAACCGTATTAAATCCAAATGACCAACTTTTAATTGATACTAATTACGATGGAATATACGAAAGCGGCATAACTGAATATTCTTCTTTTGAAATTAGAGTACGTTTAAATAGCGCAGTTCCCTTAGCATCTGGAACAGGAACTTTTTCAATTAGAGGGAATTTAATTACCGAAATTACTATAACCAATTTAAACCTAATTGACGAGGCTTCAAGTAAAGTAACTTTACATTTACTAGCAACTTGCATTCCAAAAGATTCAGACAATGATGGAGTCGCCGATCAATATGATTATGATAGTGACAACGATGCTATTCCAGATTTTATTGAAAATATAGGACAAAACATAGTTGCTCTTTCGAATGTAGATGTTAATGGTGATGGTATAGATGATATTTTTGGAACAGGAATAACCGCTGCTGATTCTGATAATGATAGTTATCCCAATTATTTAGATTTAGACAGTGATAACGATGGTATATTTGATATTATAGAATCGGGTAGTCCAGGAAACAGTACTAATATTACTGGAATAACTTCGTCAGCAACAGGAAGTAATGGTTTGGCAAACAATCTAGAAACTTCTGTAGATAATAATATACTCAATTTTACTCTTGCAGATACAGATGCAGATGGAATATTGAATTATATTGAAACCGACAGTGACAATGACGGCTGTAATGATGTAATAGAAGCTAATTATACTGATGCCAATAACGATGGTATAGTTGGTGGTGATTCTCCAGCCATTATCAATAGCAACGGAACTGTTACAAGTAGTAGTGGTTACACCGTCCCTAATGGAAATTATACCATTGCAGCTCCTATCAGTATTACCAATCAGCCAGTTGATTTTACTAGTTGTGAGTTACAATCGACTACATTTTCGGTAACTCCTGCTACTCCAATAACAAGCTATCAATGGCAAGTATCCACAGATGGTGGTACAACATGGAATAACATTACTAATAATGCTGTTTATTCGGGTGCAACCACTGCAACACTTGCAATTTCTAGTGTAGTAGCGGCTATGACCAATAATTTATACCGTGTATTTTTAAATAGAACTGGAAATAGTTGTGGTTTGTACTCAAGTCAAGCGCTTTTGACTACTTATCCAATGCCAGTAGTAACATCTCCTATTACTTTAAAACAATGTGATGATGATACTGACGGAATTTCTATTTTCAATTTAACACAAAAAAATGATTTTATTTCGGTCAATTATGCCAATGAAACATTTACATACTATACAAACTTTGCGGCAGCAAACACAGCTAACAATGCCTTCCAAATTTTGAATCCAATTGCATATACAACTGGAAATACGATTGTTTATGTTCGTGTAGAAAACAGTAATGGTTGTTTTAGAATTGCCCAAATGAATTTAATTGTATCAGCGACACAAATTCCGGCTTCCTTTTCAATTCCAAATTCCTATAAATACAAATGTGATGATTATCTCGATGCCATAAATGATGACAGAGATGGAATTTCACAATTTGATTTCAGTGGAATCACTGCAAGTTTATTAAACATATTGCCAAATAATGTCACTATAAAATACTACAAATCATTAGCTGATTTTCTTGCAGAAACGGATTCTTTTGGAAACTCATTGGCTATTCCTGATCCGTCAAATTATCGAAACATTGGCTTCCCAAATACACAAACTATCTGGATAAGAGTTGATAGTACTCTTGATAATTCTTGTTTTGGATTTAAAACTTTTGACATAGTGGTTGAAGCTTTACCCTTTGCTAATCAAGTAAATGCTACTAATTTAATTCGCCATTGTGATGATGATCAAGATGGCGCATACGGTTTTGATACTTCTGGAATTCAAGGCTTAGTCCTAAATGGACAAACCAATGTTAATGTTACTTATTATAAAGCTAATGGTACGCAACTTAGCTCACCTTTACCCAATCCATTAATTTTAAGCGGCACAGAAAATATTACCATTAGAGTTAATAATAATAGTACTTTAACTGGTGGTCAACCTTGTTATGATGAAGAAACTTTGCAATTTATAGTAGACGATTTGCCTCAGGCTTTCCCAATTTCACCTACACTAACTACCATTTGTGATGATGAAGAGGATTCGCTTTACCAAGATGGTAAATTTAAATTCGACACAACCAATTTTGAATCAACAATTTTAGGAACTCAAACGGGTATGAATGTGTATTATTTTGACGAAAATAATAATCCATTACCAAGTCCACTACCAAATCCTTTTGAAACAGCAACTCAAAATGTGACAGTAGTAGTTGAAAACCCAATAAATACTGATTGTACTGCACAAGCTATTATACCATTTGTAGTTCATCCTGTTCCGAAAATAGACCAAGAAGATACTTTCTTAATTTGTTTACCCGATACTCAAATTACTTTAGATGCAGCAATTTTAGATAATACACCACCTACAGACTATACTTATCAATGGTATTTTAACGGCACGATATTGCCAGGAGGAAACACTTATAGTATAGTGGCAACTATTGCTGGCATGTATAATGTTGTTGTAACCAATAATTTCGGTTGCCAAAAGATTCGTTACATTAAGGTTATTCAATCAGAGGTGGCCAGTATTCAAAATATTAGTGTAACCGATTTAACTGAAATCAATTCCATTATAGTTACTGTAACTGGCTCCGGAATTTATGAGTATGCTCTTGATGACATAGCTGGACCTTACAGAGATACTGGTTTTTTTAACAATGTTCCTATGGGATTACACCTGCTCTATATTCGCGACAAAAATGGTTGTGGTATTGTAGGCCCAATTGCAGTTCCTGTGTTAGGAATTCCACATTATTTTACACCAAACGACGATGGCTTTCATGATTATTGGAATGTGATGGGGGTTAGTCCATTATCACCCAATGCTAGCTCTATCATTTATATTTTTGATCGTTATGGCAAATTATTAAAACAAATTAATCCAATTGGATTAGGTTGGGATGGAAACTATAATAACCACGAAATGCCTGCAGATGATTATTGGTTTTCAATACAATTTACAGATGGTCGTAAGGTTAATGGCCACTTTGCACTAAAAAGATAGCCTTATGATTAAAAGAATATTAATTATATTTTTTTTAGTAAATGGAATGATGACGAAGGCGCAAGAGATAAATGAAAAATTTGGAAGCATTCAGCAATTTGACCATTTTGTATCACAATTTGTAGATGCCAGAAACATTTCGGTATGGTTGCCCAATAATTATTCTGAAAAAGATAAATATACTGTGCTCTACATGCATGATGGACAAATGCTATTTGGTAATGAGCACACTTGGAACAAACAATCTTGGGAAGTTCACAAAACAGCTACTGCTTTGATAACCGAAAACAAAACCCAAGCCTTTATTATTGTCGCAATTGACAACAACGGATTAAAACGCCATCAAGAATTTTTTCCTAAAAAAGATTTTGAACTCTTAACAGAGGAACAAAAAGATTTTGTTTCTAACGAGTTACTTAAAAAAGGAAAAATAGACCAACCATTACATCCCATATCGGATAACTATTTGAAATTCATAGTAACCGAATTGAAACCATTTATAGACAAAACCTTTTCAACTAAAACCGATAGAGAGCATACCTTTATTGCTGGTTCTAGTATGGGTGGCCTTATTTCATTATATGCCATTTGTGAATACCCAAAGGTATTTGGGGGCGCTGCATGTTTGTCATCGCATTGGTCAGGGATTTATCAATTAGAAAATAATCCAGTTCCTGAGACTTTTTTTGCTTATTTAAAAGAACATCTTCCCAATCCTAAAAAACATAAAATTTACTTTGACTATGGCGATCAAACTTTAGATGCTTTATATCCTACATTACAACAAAAAGTAGATGTGATTATGACTGAAAAAGGATTTACGTCAACCCATTGGATAACAAATTTTTTTCCTGGAAAAGATCATTCAGAACAAGCTTGGCGCGAGCGATTTCATATCCCATTAGAATTTTTAATGGGAAGCAAATAGTGTTTCACTTCCCTTCGGGAGAGAATACAAAGCATTCAATAGATACAAAAAAAAGCCCCGACAACTCGGGGCTTTTTACTTATTTAGATAAAGGGAGAATTATTTCTTTTTCTCGCTTTTTTCCATTTTTGCTTTTAATCCGGCAAGGATATCATTATTATCTCCAAGAGTAGCAGCAGGAGCATTGTTTGTGGCTACAGCTTCTGCTACAGCTTTAACATTTTTCTCTTCTTCTTCTCTAAAGATAGCCGTGTGAGAAGCAACAACTCTTTTGAATTCTTTATTAAATTCAATTACTTTGAATTCAGCTTCATCACCTTTTTTCAATTTTTTACCGTCTTCTTTTTCTAAGTGACGAGTTGGTATAAACGCAACAACATCATCTCCGAAATCAACTGTAGCACCTTTGTCAACAATCTCAGCGATAGTTCCGGTGTGGATAGTTCCAACAGCGAAAGCATCTTCATGTTTGTCCCAAGGATTAGCCGTAGTTTGTTTGTGACCTAAAGATAATTTACGTCCATCAACATCCAACTCTAATACTACAACCTCTAATTTGTCACCTACGTTAACAAATTCTGATGGGTGTTTGATTTTTTTGGTCCAAGATAAGTCAGAGATATATACTAAACCGTCAATTCCTTCTTCTAACTCAACGAAAATACCGAAGTTAGTAAAGTTTCTAACGATACCTTTGTGTTTAGATCCTACAGGGTATTTCGCTGTGATATCTGTCCAAGGATCTTGTGTTAATTGTTTGATACCTAAAGACATTTTTCTTTCGTCTCTGTCTAATGTTAAAACAACAGCTTCAACAACATCTCCTACTTTCACGAAATCTTGTGCACTTCTTAAGTGAGTAGACCATGACATTTCAGAAACGTGGATTAAACCTTCAACACCTTCAGC
>CANJDA010000048.1 GCA_947472705.1 Flavobacteriaceae bacterium | reverse complement strand
CTTCATTTATTAACCAACCGTTTACTTTTATTTCATCTAATTCGTCAGAAACTCCATTTGGACCAGTAAGTAAATACTTTGAATTACTATCACTAATAGGAAGGTTAGGATTATAGCTTGGATTTAATAAAAATTTAGGATTGCTATTACTAACAGGTTGACTTGAATCATAATCTGTATTACGAGTATATCCTTTCAAATCAGTTGATCCAAATAAATCAATAACAGCGACAGAACCTTGACCCCCTTTTAAATACAACTGTGAAGCCTCTTGAGAAGGGTTGCTTAAAGCAGCCAAATAATCAGAATCTTCGTTGGTGTTTTTTAATAAACTCACGGTGTTTCCAGTAAGGTTTAAAACAAATGTTTTATTGACTCTTTCTACTTTATATTCATTAACATTAGGAGTAGACAGATTGTCTTTAGTTACTTTATCTTCATTGTAGTAAATAGTTACTTTTCCTCCTTTAAAGTTAATCATGGCCATGTTCCCTTCATTGCCAATGCTTTCTGTTTTAAAATAAAGGCCTCTAAAGTAGTTTTTAAAAACAGCATTATCCGTTAATTGTCCGCTAGGAGCTTCTAAAATAAGATTTGTAAATGCATCTTTGCTTAGATGCAATCTCATTGATGGAACGCTTCTGACGTCTTTTGTTGTATTGTCAGTATTTAAAACCGTTGTTTTATGCTCTCGTTTATCAAAATAAAACTCGGAGTTTTCATTGGATGCATTACTGTTATTCAGGGGTGTATTAATAATAAAATTTTCAATATCATTACCTTGACTGGTATAAAATAATTGTTGGGTGCCAAAGGATTGATCAGGGTCTAAATCTCTCAAGAAATAGTTTGATTGATAAATACTCAATTTAAACTTTGAATTAAGTGTCGCAGTAGTTTGATCATAAGGTTTTGCTCCATAAATAGAATCCAATGTGTAAAGCTTTGTCCCGTCAGTATTAGTGGTTATCGATTTATTAATAAAGTAAGGAATCTCTAAAATAACACTATCTATAGCCGCTACTCCATTAGGGTGTTCGGTAACATCTGGACCATTATTAAAAGTTGGATTGACAGAAGCCATTTCAAGTTGTGTAACAAAATCTGCATGACCTTTTCCAAAAGCTGGATTTTCATAAAATCCAAGTGGGTTTATAGTCAAATTATTAGAAGCAATTGGTCCTAAACCTTGATTGTATGTTTTTACAGTTGCGCCAGTATATTGTTCAAAACCAAAATGGTCATCTCCAACGATATTAGTTCCAAGTTCATCATAATCTTTATCGCAGGAAGCAAAAAGTGTTGCTATTATTCCAATAACTAAAATTGGGCGTAAAAGTGATTTAGTATACATATAAAATTAATGTTATTAAGCAAGCATACTTTTGTAAAAGTTGGTGTATGCTTCGGCAAATTTATCTTTAGAGGCGAAAGGTAAAAAAGGTTTTTTTGAAGATTCTATAAATTTTGTTAAACTTGGAGATACATTTTCAGACGCAATAATTACACTATCAGAATGTAAAATAGATGCAGCTAAAAGATTTTCATAGTTTGGCAACTCCAAATCTTTAATAGCATCATGCGGAATATTGTCAAATTTTATTTTATTTATCATTTCCAAATCTAATGACCCTTCAAAAGATTGACCATAAACAGAGGTTACAATTTTAGTTTCAGAAAACAGCGCTTCGTCTTTGTAATAATGTTTCATATAGATTGGCAATAAGCTCGCCATCCAACCATGAACATGAATAATATCTGGAACCCAGTTTAATTTCTTAACGGTTTCTACAACTCCTTTGGCAAAGAAAATAGCACGCTCATCATTATCAGGGTACAAAACACCATCTTCATCACTGAAAGTAGCTTTTCGTTTGAAATATTCGTCGTTGTCAATAAAGTAAACTTGTATTCTTTCCTTTGGGATAGATGCTACTTTAATAATCAAAGGCATATCCAAATCATTCACAACTAAATTCATTCCGGACAATCGGATAACTTCATGCAATTGATGTCTTCTTTCATTGATATTTCCATACCTTGGCATAAAAATTCTTATTTGCCCTCCTTGATCATTAATCATTTTCGGAACATCATAAGACATTAAAGAAACCTCATTCTCAGCCAAATACGGCACCACTTCAGATGATACATACAATATCCTCTTATCTTCCATAATCTATTTTACTTTATTTATTGGCAATAAAAAACAGGCAAAAGTACAAAAATTTATGCAGTTATTTATGAAAATAGTAAGTTTGCAACTCATTTACCCAAAGCCAATGCGCATTTTTAACACTCAAAATGAATTAGTTTCATACCTTACTTCTGTTTCAAACGCAGCAACTTCTATCGGTTTTGTTCCAACTATGGGCGCTCTTCATGAAGGACATCTTTCTTTGATAAAAGAAGCAAAGAGCCATAATTCTATTGTAGTAGTTAGTATTTTTGTCAACCCGACACAATTTAATAATGCCGAAGATTTAGCCAAATACCCAAGAACGTTAGAAAAAGACATCGAAATAATAAAAACAGTTTCTAATAATAGTATTGTTTATGCTCCTAGCGTAGACGATATTTATGAAGGTAATACAGTATCAATTCATTTTGATTTTGACGGATTGGAAAACCAAATGGAAGGTAAATTTCGTCCAGGACATTTTGATGGGGTGGGCACTATAGTAAAACGATTGTTTGAAATCGTAAAACCAAACAATGCCTATTTTGGCGAAAAAGATTTTCAACAATTGCAAATCATTAAAAAAATGGTTAGCAAGTTAAAAATGCCAGTAAATGTTATTGGTTGTCCTATCTTTAGAGAAGCTAATGGATTGGCAATGAGTTCAAGAAATGAAAGGCTATCCAGTGAGGAAAGAACAAATGCCGCTATTATTTTCAAATCCTTAACACAAGCTAAAGCTCTTTTTGAAACTAAATCGATTGAAGAAATATCTGAATTTGTAACTCAAACATTCCATAACCAAATCGACTTTGAATTAGAATATTTTCAAATAGCTGATGAGGAAACTTTGTTGCCTTGTATTGAAAAAAAGGACTCCAAAAAATACCGCGCTTTCATAGCAGTTTTTGTTAACAATATTCGATTGATTGATACCATTTCATTAAATTAATATACTTTTGCCCCATGCAAATTGAAGTTATAAAATCTAAAATTCATCGCGTAAAAGTAACGGGTGCCGACTTAAATTATATTGGCAGCATAACAATTGACGAAATCCTAATGGAAGCTTCTAATATTATAGAAGGAGAAAAAGTGTCTATCGTTAATGTCAATAATGGGGAGCGTTTTGATACTTATGCGATTAAAGGAGCTAAAAATTCTGGCGAAATTACTTTAAATGGACCAGCAGCACGCAAAGTACATAAAGGTGATATCATTATCATTATGTCCTATGCTTTAATGGAATTTGAAAAAGCTAAAACTTTTAAACCTTGGATGATTTTCCCTAATGAAACAAATAACTCATTGACCTAGACTTTTGAAACAACAAATCGGTAAATGGATGTCAATTTTAGTCCCGCTTATTTTAGGTGTGGCCATAATTTTGTATCAATACAATTCTTTTACCGAGAGTCAAGTAAATGAAATCAAAGGTTATTTTAAAAATGCTGATTATTTCTATATATATTTATCTCTTTTTATTGCTTTTTTTGGGTTTTGGTCTCGTGCCTATCGCTGGAAATTTTCCCTAGAACATATGGGATATCAAACTCAATTTCACAATAATTTCATGGCAGTTTGCATTGCCTATCTGATGAATCTGACCGTGCCGCGTTCAGGTGAAATTTCAAGGGCTTTAGTGTTGAAAAAATACGAGAAAATCCCATTTGATAAAGCTTTTGGGACAATTGTTGCCGAAAGAGTTGTTGATTTAATGATCTTTTTTTTGTTTGTTTTCATCGGATTCATCATGCAGTTTAATGTGTTGAAAGAGTATGTTTTAGAAAAAATACCCTATGAAAAACTATTGCTTTTATTCGTTTTTGGAGTAATAGGGCTTATTATTATCATGCTAATTTGGTTTTATTCCAATTGGAAAATTGTGTTGACATTGAAACAAAAATTTTCTGGCTTAATTGAAGGAATGATGAGCATATTAAAAATGAAGCAAAAATGGGCTTATTTGTTCCATTCATTCTTCATTTGGTTTACCTATCTTTTGATGTTTTATGTAACTATTTTTGCTCTAAAAGAAACCAGTAACATAGGCATTGGAGCCGTTGTGATTGCTTTTATATTTGGCAGTCTTACCATAGGATTTACCAACAGTGGTTTTGGATTCTATCCATTAGTAATTGCCGAAATATTCGTTTTATACCATGTTAATAAACCTGCAGGAATTGCATTTGGATGGCTGGTATGGACATCACAAACCATACTAATGATAGTTTTAGGAGGTATGTCTTTTTTATTCCTTCCTATTTTAAACAGAAATAAATAAATTTGTTATATTGCTAATCGATTTAGCAAAATGCTGTTTAACCCAATTCACTTCTCATGAAAAAACTGCTGTTGTTTTTTATACTTTTTTGTTCCAATATTATTTTCTCTCAAAAAAGAATTCAGGATACAATTACTTCCCAAAAATTAAATGAAGATCGAGAAATTACTATTAGTTTACCGCCTTCTTATGAAAAAAATACCAAACAAAGTTTCCCAATATTACTTTTACTAGACGGAGATTTTTTATTAGATCCATTTCAAGGAGTCTTAAGTTATGGCTACTATTGGGATGATTTACCAGAAGTAATTATAGTTGGCATTAGTCAAAATAAAAACAACGAACGTGAAGCCGATTGTGCTACTGATGGCACAACTGGATTACCTGATGAGAAAGGAGAAAAATTCTTTGAGTTCATCGGCATGGAATTATTGCCCTATATTGAAAAAAGATACCGAGTAGCCCCTTTTAGAATCATTGCTGGCCTAGACATCACTGCAGGCTTCTTAAATTGTTATTTGTACAAAGAAAACCCCGTTTTTGATGCTTATATTTCTATGAGCCCCGAACTCCCAACAGGTATGGAAGAACAAATTCCAGATAGACTTGCTGCTATCCAAAAACCTATCTTTTATTACCAATCAACTGCCGAAGGAGATGTCAAAAAAATGAGAAACCGAATTCTGGCAATGGATGAAGCTATAAAAAAAATACCGAGCAAAACCTTAAATTATCGATACGAAGATTTTAAAGGGGCATCTCATTATTCGATGGTTTTAAATTCAATTCCAGATGCATTGTACCAAATCTTTTCGGTTTATCAGCCCATATCAATAACGGAATTCCAAGAAAAAATTGTGACTTTGCCGTCGGGTTATGTGACCTACTTAACCCAAAAATACGATATGGTTGAAAAAGCATTAGGACTAAAAGTTCAAATACGAATGAATGACTTCAAAGCCATTGAAGCCGCTATCTTAAAAAATAAAGCCTACGATGAATTTGACCAATTATCGCAATTAGCAAGAAAAAACTATCCTAAAAGTATGCTTGCCGATTACGAAATGGCACAGATGTATGAAAAAAAAGGAGATAATGCCAAAGCAGTGAAATCCTATTTAGCGGCATTTCAAAAAGAAGAAATAGGCGACTTAACCAAAGATATGATGATTGGCAAAGCCGATGAACTAAAAGCAACACTTCCTAAGAAAGGCAAAAAAGGAAAAGAAGAACCTATAGTAGAAGAAACCCCTCCGGCAGATACTCCTCAAGCGGATACTCCGCCAACTGAAACTCCTTCCGAAACTCCTCCTCCTACTGAAGCACCTGTAGAAGAGAAAAAACCGTAAGAATGTCCAAACTCAAAACTACTTTTTTTTGTCAAAATTGTGGTGCTCAATACGCCAAGTGGCAAGGGCAATGCAATTCGTGCAAAGAATGGAATACTATTGCTGAAGAAATTATTCAGAAAGAAGAAAAAGCAAGTTGGAAACCTACAACTTCTGAGACTAAAAGAGTTTCAAAACCCCTTAAAATTAAAGAAATTGATTCTACTCAAGAAGTGCGAATGGATACCACTGATGGTGAACTGAACCGAGTACTTGGTGGCGGAATCGTTCCCGGTTCTTTAATTCTTTTGGGCGGTGAACCTGGAATAGGAAAAAGTACTTTGCTGTTGCAAATTTCTTTAAAATTACCCTATAAAACCTTATATGTATCGGGCGAAGAAAGTCAGAAACAAATTAAAATGCGTGCCGAACGCATCAATCCAAATAGTGAGAACTGTTTAATTCTGACGGAAACCAAAACCCAAAACATTTTTCGACATATTGTAGAAGTAGAACCTGATATTGTCATCATTGATTCGATTCAAACTCTACACACCGATTATATTGAATCTACTGCTGGAAGCATTTCTCAAATTAGAGAAACTACGGCCGAACTTATAAAGTTTGCCAAAGAAACTAATATTCCGGTTATCCTGATTGGTCACATTACCAAAGATGGTAATATTGCCGGGCCGAAAATTTTGGAACACATGGTGGATACTGTTCTACAGTTTGAAGGCGACAGAAATCATGTTTATCGAATTTTACGCTCACTCAAAAACCGTTTTGGCTCTACTTCCGAACTGGGAATTTACGAAATGCAAGGTTCTGGCTTGCGCGAGGTTTCCAATCCTTCCGAAATTTTAATCTCCCATCGTGAAGAAGAACTTTCGGGTACGGCTATTGCCTCTACGCTTGAAGGAATGCGTCCTTTGATGATAGAAATCCAAGCGTTAGTTTCATCGGCAGTATATGGGACTCCTCAAAGAAGCACCACAGGTTATAATGCCAAAAGGCTCAATATGATTTTGGCCGTTTTAGAAAAGCGTGCAGGTTTCCGTTTGGGAACCAAAGATGTTTTTCTTAATGTGACTGGCGGAATTTCGGTTGATGATCCCGCTATTGATTTGGCTGTGGTTGCCGCTATATTGTCTTCCAACGAAGACATCGCCGTGGGCAAAGACGTTTGTTTTGCTGGTGAAGTAGGTTTGTCGGGAGAAATTCGCCCAGTGAATCGTGTAGAACAACGTATACAGGAAGCTGAAAAACTTGGTTTTGCCACCATTTTTGTTTCTAAATATAACAAAATTGCCATCAAAAATCCGCTAATTAAAATCGTTTTAGTTTCTAAAATTGAAGAAGTAGTAGAGCAGTTGTTTGGATAAATTCTATTACAACGCATACTAAAAGTTCTTAAAAGCCGTTATTATTACAGCTAAAAACTCTCTTATGAAATCGAAACTATTTATTTTACTTACACTATTTGCACTGTTAATTTCTTGTTCCAAAAATGGTCATTACAGTTCCTTCGAAACCTTTTCGGAAGATAACCGTTGGAATCAATCGGATAGTAAAGTTTTTAATTTTGACATAACTAATGACAATCAATCTTTTGCTATTTCCTTTAAATTCAGTCATGTTTATGATTATCAATTTGCCGAAGTTCCTATTACCTTTGTAATAGAAAGTCCTGACGGTAAAATAGAAACGCTGCCTATACAATTAAAAATCAAAGACGCTTCTGGAAAACAATTAGCCGATTGTTCGGGTGATGTTTGTGACTTAGAATACAAAATCAAAGAAAAAACGAAGTTGAATAAAGGAAGTTACAAAGTTACAATTTCACAAAATTTTAAAGGAGCTCCTTTCTTACCCAATGTTATCGGAATCGGTTTAAGCGTTGACGCTGTGAAATAAAATGAAAACAAAAAAACAAAAAGCTTTTTTAATCCTCAAAATAAGTAGCGCTATTTTACTACTGTGTTTAGTGTTGCTTTTTGCTTTTCGTAATACGATTTTAAACAAGATTATTCATCGAGTTGATACCAAATTAAACCGCGATTATCAATGCCACTTTACGGTTGAAAAAGCCGAATTTCATGGGTTAACTAATTTAGAGTTCCAACATATATGCTTGGTTCCCAAAGAAGCTGATACTTTGGTTCGTATTGACGAATTGAAAACTAGTGTCAACTTTTGGAAATTGTTAGTTGGTGACATTCAGTTAGGAAAATTGGAAATCAACAAAGGTTTTATTCAATTGGTAAAAACCAAAAACGGTAGTAACTATGAAGCTTTTCTTCGTTCCAAAAAAGAGAAAGCGGATAATACGGAAGTTAATTATGCTAAACTGCTCAACCGAATCAGTGCTAGAATGTTAAACTTAGTGCCAACGGATTTGAGCGTTAAAGGCTTTGCTTTTAAGATTGATGACAAAGGCAACAAGGTGGTTTTTGATTTCAACCAATTGGCGCTAGCCGATAAAAAACTGAATACGGTAATTCAGGTAACTTCTAACAATTTTTCACAACAATGGACGCTCAATGGTTTTGCAGACCCTCGCGATAGAAAAGCGGATTTAGAGTTTTACAATGCTACAAACGATACCATAAAAATTCCCTATTTGGATAAAAAATGGAATCTAAAAACCGGATTTAAATCTATTCATTTTAACTTAGAAAATTTAGAGATGGATAGTGGTGAATTACACATAGACGGTTATTCTTCTATTCAAAATTTATTTGTAAATCATGCCAAAATTGCCAATAAAGATGTGGCTATAAAAAATGCTCGATTTGATTATCATTGGATTGTTGGTGCTCGAAGTATAGCACTAGATAGCACTTCTACATTGCATTTAAATAGTATCAAATGCCAACCGTTTATTTCATATACGAATGAAACAGATAAAGTTTACGCCTTGAAATTAAAGATTCCAAAAATGAAAGCTCAAGATTTCATTACATCTTTACCAACAGGTTTATTCCGTCATTTTGAAGGCATGGAAGCACAAGGAAATTTTGAATATGACTTGAATTTTGAGTACAATAATCACAAGCCTAATAATGTCATTTTTGAAAGCAAACTAAAACCAGAAGGACTTAAAATCACAAAATATGGTGAAGCCGATTTAAATAAAATCAACGGAGAGTTTACCTACCGCGCCATAGAAAATGGTGTGCCACAAAGACCAATAGTAGTTGGGTCATCCAATAATAATTTCACACCACTAAGTCAAATATCTCCATACTTGCAAAAATGTGTTTTAACAAGCGAAGACCCTTCTTTTTTTAGCCATCGTGGGTTTATAAATGAAGCGTTTAAACAATCGATTGCTAAAAACATTCGAACCAAAAAATTCTCTCGTGGTGCCAGTACTATTAGCATGCAGTTAATCAAAAATGTTTTCCTCACTCGTGAAAAAACATTATCAAGAAAACTGGAAGAAATTCTGTTGGTATACATTTTAGAGAACAATCATATTAGTACCAAAGAACGTATGCTCGAAGTATATTTTAACATCATTGAGTGGGGGCCAAATATTTATGGGATTGGAGAAGCATCTCAATTTTATTTCCAAAAATCCCCAAAAGATTTGAACCTGAACGAATGCTTATTTCTGGCCACCATTATCCCCAAACCTAAAGGGTTTATGTACCGCTTTGATACAGAACAGCATTTAAAATTATTTGCTGCTCAGCAAAATACTTTTTTGACTAAATTAATGTTGCGACGTAATGTATTAACTGAAAATGATACTATTGGGAATTTCCCGTTAACCATTACGGGTACTGCTCAATCCTATTTGAAACAAAAATCATTTAACATTTTTGAAAAAGATAGCACAGATACAGATGAATTTGAATTTTAAATTTAGGATTAATTATTTGAATTTTATAACTTTACCCAAAACCTAAATCACTATGAAAAAAATTATACTTTTTAGTTTTATATTTTTATATACATTTTCTTTTGGACAAACTATTGGCATTCAGAGTTTTGCTACTGGATTTACGTCTCCAGTCGAAATCACTCATCCAGCAAACGACTCACGTTTATTTGTAGTTCAACAAGGCGGAATTATTAAAATAGTAAATGCTGATGGGACGGTTAATGCCATGCCTTTTTTAACTTTAACCACTGCAACCATTAGTACAGGTGGTGAAAGAGGTTTACTAGGTTTAGCTTTTCATCCAAATTATGCTTCTAATGGGTATTTTTATTTAAACTATACGAATACTTCTGGAAATACTGTAATTGCTCGTTACTCTGTTAGTACTACTGATGCTAATATTGCAGATGCTTCTAGCGGGACTATTTTATTAACAGTGACTCAACCTTTTTCTAACCATAATGGTGGCAGCTTAAAATTTGGTCCCGATGGTTATTTGTATATCGGAATGGGCGATGGAGGTAGTGGTGGAGATCCAGGAAACAGGGCACAAAACATTAATGAAAACCTGGGAAAGATGCTTCGTATTGACGTTGACTCAGGGTCACCTTATGGTATACCTCCAACAAATCCTTATGTTGGAGTTGCAGGTAATGATGAGATTTGGTCTATTGGAATGCGAAACCCTTGGAAATTTTCTTTTAACCGCATAAACGGTGATTTATGGATAGCCGATGTTGGACAAAATCTAATAGAAGAAATTAACAAAATAGCTAGTCCACAACCAGTTGGGTTAAATTTTGGCTGGCGCTGTTACGAAGGAAATTCTGTTTATGACACTTCTTCAGGAACATGCCCAACATATGCTTCTACTGTTGCACCCATAAACCAATACCAACACGCTTTAAATAGGTGTTCAATAACAGGAGGCTATGTTTATACCGGAACTCTGTATCCTAATTTTGCTGATAAATATTTCTTTGCTGATTATTGTACGGGTGAAATAGGGACCATTAATAATTTGGGTGCTTTAACTTGGGGGTATGATGCAGCCTTTACTATCTCTACGTTTGGAGAAGACAAGGATGGAGAACTTTACGTTGCGGGTGGTGGTGTAGTTTATAAAATTATAGATACCTCGTTAGGTTTAAATGATTTCAATAAAATAGGTTTAAGTTTTTACCCGAATCCGGCCAAATCTGAAATCTTTATTAAGAACAATACAAACACAACACTCACCAAAGCCAAAATATTTGATCTAACAGGCAAATTAGTTTTGACAAAATCAGGAGACATATCCTCGATAATCATTGCCGATTTAACAAAAGGATTGTATTTACTTACTGTAGAAGATTTGGCAGGAAACCAATACCAAACAAAATTAATTGTTGAATAATTAAGGCGCTGGGTCTGGATATACCGCTTGTATTTTATTGATTTCAGCTATAAGCTCTGGTGATAAAACTACATCAAATGCAGCTATGTTTTCTTGAAGCTGTTCCATTGTAGTTGCTCCAATGATGGTTGACATTACAAATGATTGTTGATTTACAAATGCCAATGCCATTTGCGTCAAAGTTAGGCCATGTGTTAGTGCTAATTCTTGATATAATTGGGTGGCCTTCTTGCAATTCTCATTAGCGTATCTTGTAAACTGTGGAAACAATCCCAATCGGGAAGTAGGTTGAATTCCGTTCAAATGTTTACCTGTAAGGAAACTAAAGGCTAATGGAGAATAAGCCATTAAACCTACATTTTCGCGTAGGCAAATTTCGGATAACCCCACTTCAAACAATCTGTTTAACAACGAATAAGGGTTTTGAATGGTAGCAATTTTAGGTAAATGGTGTTTTTCGCTTTCATTCAAAAACTTCATCACACCATAGGGGTTTTCATTGGAAACACCGATGTGTTTTATTTTCCCATCTTTAATTAACCCATCGTAAACGCTTAATACTTCAAAGAAATTGTCTTGCCATTGCGTATCAATTTCAGAAATACCACGTTGCCCAAACATATTCATCACGCGCTCTGGCCAATGCATTTGGTACAAATCGATATAATCGGTCTGCAGATTTTTTAAGCTTAAATCAACGGCTTGGTGTATGCTTTTCTTCGAAAAATCAAGTGGATTTCTAATATAACCCATTCCTCGGTTTGGCCCTGAAATCTTAGTAGCGATAACCAATTGATCTCTTTTCCCTGATTTCTTTAACCAAGTCCCAATATACCTTTCTGTTTTTCCAAGTGTGGCTTCACGAGCAGCAATGGGATACATTTCGGCTGTGTCAATGAAGTTGATGCCTTTTGCTATAGCATAATCCAATTGGGAATGTGCATCACTTTCGGTATTTTGTTCGCCAAAAGTCATAGTGCCAAGGCAAATTTTACTAATTTTTATATCGGTATTGGGTAAAGTAGTGTAGTTCATTTTGAAGGTTCAAAGGCGCAAAGATACAAAGGTTAAGAGCAAAAAATGAAATCTAGAAGTAGTACAAGTAAATATTAAACCGCTTTTATCACATAGGTTACTATGCCCCAAATGATTAAATCATTGTCTTCGGTAACTTTTAGGGGTTGATAGGCCTCGTTTTCGGGCATTAGATACACGCAGTTTTTGGCGGTTTTAATGCGCTTAACCGTAAATTCGCCATCAATGTAGCACACGGCTATTTTATTGTTTGTTGGTTCCAAACTTCTATCAATAACCATAATATCGCCATCGTCTATCCCTGCGCCAATCATAGATGTGCCACTGGCTTTGGCATAAAATGTAGCTTCATGATTTTTCACCAAAACGTTATCCAAACTAATTTTGGTTTCGTCAAAATCGGCGGCAGGTGAGGGGAAGCCCGCTTTGATACCGCCTGCTAAATAAGGAAGTTCGGTTGTGTTTTCCCAATCAGGAATAAAGAAGGCTATGTTCTTTTTTGTAGTCATGTTTTCGTCAGTTCGAGTGATTTCGATTTATCGAAATAGTATCGAGAACAAATGATATAAGGCCGCTTCTCGATACATCCCGATGCTATCGGGACACTCGAAGTGACGTAGTTTTGTTTTATCGACATGGTATTTCTAGTATTTCTTTGAAATTGGTAGTATATCTTTTAGACAAATGTTCTTGTTTCATTTTCCAAGTGCGTTGCAAATCTTGATTTCCTAATCGTATTTTGCGTTCGCCTGTTTTTTTATGATAGGCATCCATAACTTGCATGAGTTTCAAATGCTTGGGGTTTTCTTCTTCGAAAAGATGCAACTGTTTTTGGTTTTCGGGAATAATCTCGGTCACAATCACGCCCGCTTTTTTATAAATTTCGCCTTCTTCAAAAATAGATTTCAGCATTTTTATAGCGGCATTACTAATGGTAATAGAAGAGTTACTGGCAAAAGGCAGAGTGTCTATTTTATAAAAGTTGTAACGCGCTCTTTCGGTTTTATACTTGTCTTTTCGCAGATACAGAATCACATTATGACAACAAGAGTTTTGTTTGCGAAGTTTCTCGGCACAAACCGTGGCAAAGGTAGAAACGCGTTCTTTCATTTCGTCGAGTGTGGTAATGTTGCCAGCAAAACTTCGGGTAATGGCGATGGTTTTACGATCTTTTGGTAAAT
>CANJDA010000047.1 GCA_947472705.1 Flavobacteriaceae bacterium | reverse complement strand
TTCAAATATTGATTTATATTTTGGTTGATGATGATCGGCATGTAAATACCACAAAAAACCATGCATTACAAATTTATGGGTAAGCCATGTAACTATTTCCATGGCTAGAAAGGTTATCAGTGTTATTGCGAAATATAAAATAATATTCATCACAACATAAAATTTAGTTGGTACTTAACATACGATTTTCCAATAATAAAAAGTTTACTCAAATCATTTACACGAATGCGTTCATTTAAAATTGCTTGGGGTTGTTTTTTTTCAATTTTAGACAATAAACTTATGTAATATTTATAGGCCGTATATACTCCAAATTTAGCTTCTTTAGGTAATTTTTTAATTCCTTCAAATGCTAATTCAAAATCATTTTCTATTTCCTGAATAATTTTTTGCTTGTCTTCCTCTGTCAAAGATATAAGATTTACATTTGGAAAATAGACTCTTCCCAAAGTTTCATAATCATGTTTAATATCTCGTAAGAAGTTTACCTTTTGAAATGCCGAACCTAATTTCATTGCGCTGGCTTTCAGTTCTTCGTATCGATTTCTGTCACCATTGACAAAAACCATTAGACACATTAAGCCCACAACGTCAGCAGAGCCGAAAATATATTCTTCGTATTCTTCTAGGGTTAGATATTCTTTTTTGTTTAAATCCATTCGCATGCTTTTCAAAAAAGGAGTTACCAAATCCAACATTTCATATCGATGTACTACTTCTTGAAAAGCATTTAATACTGGATTCAAACTTATTTTTCTGTCAAAAGCTTTATGAAATTCAAGTTCGAATTCGGTCAATAACAATTCTTGATCAAAATCACTAAAAGTATCAACAATTTCATCAGCGCATCTAACAAATCCATAAATAGCATAAATGTCAGACTGAATTTTTGAAGAAAGCAGTTTTATAGCCAACGAAAATGAAGTGCTATAATTTTTGGTTATTTTTTTACTGCAATCCAAGGAAGATTTATCAAATAAACTTTTCATAATTTGTTTTCATTAATAATTTTTTGACTAGCAATTTTTCCTGATATTAAAGAAGGAGGAACTCCTGGACCAGGAACTGTTAATTGTCCTGTAAAATAGAGATTGTCCACTTTTCTGCTTTTTATTTTAGGCCTCAAAAAAGCGGTTTGAGTCAAGATATTTGCCAATCCATAGGCATTCCCTTTATACGAATTATAATCATTTTTAAAATCATTGACACAATAAGATTCTTTAACGACTATATTGTTTTTTACTGACTGATTGGTTAATTTTTCAAATCGGGTTATAATCTTGTCAAAATATAGCTCTCTTATTTCGGGTGTGTCTTCTAAATCAGTTGCTAAAGGAATTAAAAAGATAGCTGTTTCTTTTCCTTCCGGGGCAAGTCCATCTTCTGTTTTAGAAGGAAAACTTGCATAGAACAGTGGATTTTCAGGCCATACTTTTGTATCATAAATTTCCACCGCGTGTTGCTCAAATGGGGCATCGAAAAATAAAGAATGATGACATACATTTTGAATTTTTTTATCAAAACCAACATAAAATAAAAGAGAAGAAGGCGCAAAGGTTTTTTTATCCCAATACTCTTCAGAATATTGACGTTGTGATTTCTCTAAAAGTGTTTCGGTAAAATGATAATCAGCGCCACTCAATACAACATCTGCTTTTATTTCAGCTCCGTCTACTCTTATTCCTTTTGCTTCATTATTCTCAACAAATATCTTATCAACATTTGAATTGAGATGAAATTTAACACCTAATTCAAGTGCTAAATCTTCCATTGCTTCTACCACTTTAAACATTCCTCCTTTTGGATGCCAAGTTCCTAAACCAAAATCAGCATAATTCATAAAATTATAAAAGCCAGGAGTATTTGAAGGTTTAGCACCCAAAAACAAAACAGGAAATTCTAAAATTTGCTGTAAACGATTATCTTTAAATCTTTTCTTTACCGTTTTACTGATGGTAGTAAAAAACTGTGATACTTTCAACATTGTTTGCACAGTAATTAATTCAGTTATAGAATCTCCTGGTTGGTAAACCAAATCTTTAATGGCTATGTCATAATTATCTTTTGCTTCCTTAATAAACACTTCTAGTTTTTGTCCACTTCCTTTTTCTAGTGACTCAAAAGTTTCGACTATGTTATTCAAAGAATCCTCAATTTCAATAAAATCATTTTTATCAAAATAAACTCTATAAGCTGGTGACAGCTTTTCTAGTGAATAATAATCCGAAACCTTTCTATCAAAATCATTGAAGAATTTCTCAAATACATCTGGCATCCAATACCAGGTAGGGCCAATATCAAAAGTAAACCCATCTTTTATCAATTGCCTCGCTCTACCACCAATCGTATTGTTTTTTTCATAAACTTCAACATCAAAACCTGCCTGAGCTAAATAGCATGAAGCAGCCAATGAAGAAAAGCCAGAACCAATAATTACAATTTTCATTTATTTATTTTTGTTTAACAAATATAATTATTTATTAAACAATAATGCAAATAAATATAATTATATTGCAGTTATTAATTCATCAAGAGAATCAAATTTATAAATAGAAGGAATTAAAGCATCAGAAACATATTTTGCTAGTCTGCCAGAAACATACAACTTACTAGAATTCTTGCTTAAAATGTCGGTATAAAAATTATTTAGATAAACATCTATATCCGCAGCAAATGGCATAACAGTAAAGTAAGAAATATAATGAACATTATCATAGAACTTATTGATTTCAAGCAAATCTCCATAAGGAATACCAGCTCCTAAATAAATAGTTCGATACCCTTTATTTAACAATTGATAATTAATAAACATCAATGAAATTTCATGCATTTCATTTTCAGGAAGAAATAAAACAAATATCCTTTCAGTATCAATAATTTGATTTTTACCCTGAGCTAAACTAATGTTCTCAAACAGTTTTTGGTAAATTAACGAACTGATAAAATGCTCATGTATTGGTTTAATAGAGTTAGTCTGCCAAAGCATTCCAATTTCTTTAAGAAAAGGAATAAAAACCTCCATGAAAATCTGGCTAAAACTTTTTGTTTTTAACAACTCATTATAGGTTTGACTAAACAAAATCGCGTCAAAATTAAGCATTGCTATTTTCAAAATATTTATCGAATAAACATAATTGTTCTTTTCAGAATAGGCCTGATTTACAGTCTTTTCCATATCAGTCATAGAAAGCTTAGAAATTCTAGAGATTTTATACCCATAATCAATCAAAAAAGATACATTCAACAACTTTTGTAGTTCCTCTAAAGAGTAAAGTCGGATATTAGTCTCTGTCCTATTTGGGTTAAAAATTTGGTATCTTTTCTCCCATATTCTGATGGTATGTGCTTTAATACCTGAAAAATTTTCTAATTCTTTTATGCTAAATTGAACTTTAATTTTGTTCATTATATTTTTAATTTTAATTAAACAAATATACAAAGCAATTTTAAATGAACATAAAAAGATTTTTTGATCATTCTGTAAAGTAAAAAAACGGCTAAACCCTATTAATTTACTATTTTTGAAATCTGAAAACAATGATAAAATGAAAGTATATACAAAAACGGGGGATACTGGTACTACAGCGCTTTTTGGTGGTACCCGAGTATCAAAACACCACATACGTATTGAAAGTTATGGAACTGTTGATGAACTCAATTCTCATATAGGACTTATTCGCGATCAAGATGTTAATCAACTATACAAAAATATATTGATAGAAGTGCAGGATCGATTATTTACTGTAGGCGCCATCTTAGCCACTCCTCCAGATAAAGAAACTTTAAAAAATGGACAACCTCGTTTAAACATCAATCGAATATCAGAAGAAGATATCACTTTCCTTGAAAACGAAATTGACATGATGGAAACAACTTTACCTCCCATGACACACTTTGTCTTACCTGGCGGGCATACAACCGTGTCATATTGTCACATAGCACGCTGTGTCTGCCGAAGAGCAGAGCGTTTAGCAGTTCATCTTCACGAAATAGAACCTACTGATGAACATGTCATTAAATATTTAAACCGACTTTCTGACTACCTTTTTGTATTGGCACGGAAGTTGTCCCATGAGCTTAAAGCAGATGAAGTAAAATGGATTCCCAGAAAATGATGCTTCTTAAATAAGGACAGTTAAAACTGTTCTCTTATCACTAAGAAAAAACGTTCTTAACTTTTTTATAAAATAAATCAATTTTTACTTGACTTTTTCAGTATAAAATTTATTTTTGCATAAACTAAAAAATCGACAGAAGATGTATTGGACATTAGAATTAGCATCCTATTTAAGTGATGCACCTTGGCCAGCTACCAAAGATGAACTTATCGACTATGCTATACGAACAGGAGCTCCACTTGAAGTAGTGGAAAATTTACAATCGATAGAAGACGAAGGTGAAATTTATGAATCTATGGAAGAGATTTGGCCTGATTATCCAACTGACGAAGATTATCTTTGGAATGAGGATGAATATTAAAAAAAAAATAAACGAACACAACAGAAAAAAGTCCATTTCGGGCTTTTTTTTTATTTAAATTTGCACACCTTTAAAAATACAAAACCATTATGAGTTTTATCAATAGCATAATCAAAGCTTTTGTAGGCGACAAATCCCAAAAAGATGTCAAAGCTACTCAACCTTATATTACCAAAATAAAAGCTTTAGAACCTTTATTAGCAGCCCTTTCTCATGACGATTTACGAGCTAAAACGACTGAGTTTAAAGAAAAAATAAAACAAGCTCGTGCCAAACAAGACGCCGAGATTGAAGCTAAAAAAATTGAAGCTGAAAATACCGCCGATATTGATTTGAGAGAAGACATCTATAACGCTATTGACGCTTTAGAAAAAGAAGCTTATGATATCTCTGAAAAAGTTTTAATGGAAATACTTCCAGATGCTTTTGCAGTTGTGAAGGAAACTGCACGCCGTTTCAAAGAAAACACTTCAATTTCTGTATCTGCAACCGCTAAAGACAGAGAACTGTCAGCTACCAAAACATACATTACATTAGACGGAGATAAAGCACATTGGGCCAACTCATGGAATGCAGCCGGTAAAGAAATTACTTGGGATATGATTCACTACGACGTACAGTTGATAGGTGGTATTGTATTACACGAAGGTAAAATTGCAGAGATGCAAACAGGAGAAGGTAAAACTTTAGTTGCAACCCTTCCATTATACTTAAACGCTTTAACTGGAAACGGTGTTCACCTAGTGACCGTAAATGATTACTTAGCAAAACGTGATAGCACATGGAAAGCACCATTGTTTGAATTCCATGGTATTACGGTAGATTGTATTGATAATCACTCGCCAAATTCTGATGCTCGTAGAAAAGCCTACGAAGCAGATATCACTTATGGAACCAATAACGAATTTGGATTTGATTATCTACGTGATAATATGGCTCATTCGCCTGAAGATTTGGTACAAAGAAAACACAACTACGCAATTGTAGATGAGGTGGATTCGGTATTAATTGATGATGCAAGAACCCCTTTGATTATCTCTGGACCAGTACCCGATGGTGACCGTCACGAATTCAACGAATTAAAACCAAAAATCGAAAACCTTTACAACTTACAACGTCAATTAGCCAATGGATTCTTAACTGAAGCCAAACGCTTTTTCAAAGAAGGTAACATGAAAGATGCTGGTTTCCAATTATTGAGAGCCTACAGAGCTTTGCCTAAAAACAAAGCCCTTATCAAGTTTTTAAGTGAGGAAGGCGTTAAACAATTATTACAAAAAACCGAAAACGAATACATGGCCGATAACAATCGTAAAATGCCAGAAGTGGACGAAGCTTTGTATTTTGTGATAGAAGAAAAAAATAATCAAGTTGAATTATCTGATAACGGAATCAAATTCCTTTCAAAAGATACAGATGAAAACTTCTTCGTATTACCAGATATCGGAACGGAGATTGCCAACATCGAAAAGCAAAACTTAGAAAAAGACAAAGAAGCGGATGCCAAAGAAAAACTATTCCAAGACTTCAGCATCAAATCAGAAAGAATTCATACGCTTACCCAATTATTAAAAGCCTATACCTTGTTTGAAAAAGACGTAGAATACGTTATCATGGACAACAAGATATTAATTGTAGATGAGCAAACGGGGCGTATTATGGACGGTCGTCGTTATTCTGACGGTTTACACCAAGCCATTGAAGCCAAAGAACAAGTGACTATTGAAGCTGCAACACAAACTTTTGCTACCATCACATTACAGAATTACTTCCGTATGTACAGCAAATTAGCAGGTATGACAGGAACAGCGGTTACAGAAGCTGGTGAGCTTTGGGAAATATACAAATTAGATGTAGTTGAAATACCTACCAATAGAGGTATGGCTCGTCAAGATAAAGAAGACTTGATTTACCGTTCGGTGCGAGAAAAATTCAACGCCGTAATTGAAGATGTAACTCAATTATCACAATCAGGCAGACCTGTCTTAATTGGAACCACATCGGTAGAAATTTCAGAATTATTAAGCCGAATGTTGAAAATTCGAGGTGTTGCACACAACGTATTGAATGCTAAAATGCACAAGCAAGAAGCGCAAATCGTAGAAGAAGCAGGTAAATCGGGAGTCGTAACTATAGCTACTAATATGGCTGGTCGTGGAACCGACATTAAATTATCGCCCGAAGTAAAAGCAGCCGGTGGTTTGGCCATCATCGGTACTGAGCGTCACGATTCGCGTCGTGTTGACCGTCAGTTGCGTGGACGTGCTGGTCGTCAAGGAGACCCAGGAAGTTCACAGTTTTATGTGTCTTTGGAAGATAACTTGATGCGTTTATTTGGTTCCGAAAGAGTAGCCAAAATCATGGACCGTATGGGATTAAAAGAAGGCGAAGTAATTCAGCATTCTATGATGACCAAGTCGATTGAACGTGCTCAGAAAAAAGTAGAAGAGAACAACTTTGGTACTCGTAAACGTTTGTTAGAATATGATGACGTTATGAACGCCCAAAGAGAAGTGGTTTATAAACGTCGTCGCCATGCATTGCACGGAGAGCGTTTGAAACTGGATATTGCCAACATGATGTATGACACTTGTGAATTAATCGTTGGCGAAAACAAAGGGAAAAATGATTTCAAAAACTTTGAGTTTGAATTGATACGTTACTTCTCTATCACTTCACCAATGACACAAAGTGAGTTTGAAAAAGGGTCAGATATGGAAATTACCGGAAAAGTATATAAAGCTGCTTTAGCTTATTATACTGAGAAAACCGAAAGAAGTGCTCGCGAAGCTTTCCCTATCATAGCTGATGTTTACCAAAAAGAAGGCAACAAATTTGAGCGTATTGTAGTTCCGTTTTCGGATGGAATAAAAACATTGAATGTAGTAACCGACTTGAAAAAAGCTTTTGACAGTAATGGTGCACAATTGGTAGCTGATTTTGAAAAGAACATCACCTTAGCCATTGTAGATGAAGCTTGGAAAAAGCATTTACGCAAAATGGATGAGTTAAAACAATCGGTTCAATTGGCAGTACACGAACAAAAAGACCCCTTACTTATTTATAAGTTAGAAGCCTTTAACTTGTTTAGAGCCATGTTGGACGGTGTTAATAAAGAAGTGATTTCGTTCTTATTTAAAGGCGATTTGCCACAGCAAAACCAAAACATTCAAGAAGCAAGACAAGTTAAACAAAAGGTAAACTATACCGAAAGTAAAGACGAAGTATTGAACTCTGATGAATTGGCAGCACGCAATCGTGAAGCAGGACAAACGCAACAACGACCTGCCGTTACCGAAACTATAGTAAGAGATGCTCCGAAAATCAATCGTAATGATACTGTAACCATCAAACACGTTATGAGTGGCAAAACGGAAGCTATGAAATACAAAAAAGCCGAAAGTATGATTGCTTCAGGCGAATGGGTTTTAGTAAACGAATAGTCAATTCTCAAAACTAAAATACAATCCTCAATAGTAAAAACTGTTGGGGATTTTTTATATTTGAATAAATGTTTTATAAGTATGAAAACAAAATTTCTTCCTTTCTTATTGCTGCTGATTGCCTTCAACAGCTTATCACAAAACGCACCTCAATTACTATCGGGAACCAAAAAACTGTTTACTGCCAACTACGAAATGGATTTTGAAACCATAATATCGCTTTCCTACCCCAAAATGGTGGATACTATTGGTATAGATGTTATGTTAGAGAAACTAGACAAATGTTATCAAAATGAAGATTACCGTTTGCGTTATCAATTAGAAAGCGTACCGTTTATTACTCATAAAATACAAAAAATAGGTGCTCTATCCTTTTGTATGATTACATGCCGTAATCCAGTGCGTTACTTCTTTGAGAAAAAATTAACTACTGAAGAAGCTACAACCAAAATAGCTTGGCTTCAAGAAACCAATCACACCAAAGATGTTGTTTTTGAACCCAAACGCAATAGTTTTAACGTAAAAAGGAATACTACTTTTTTAGCTGTTATGGATGAAACAACAAGTGGTGACTGGAAATTTATTAACCTAGACGATACAAACCAAGCGGCCGCTTTTCAATCACTATTTGATGAAAGTGTAAAAAAACAGTTAGGGATAAATAAATAGTTTTTATCTTTACTTAGCTCAAATTATAAATCAACCAAAAATCATATCATGGCCAAAGGAAAAGACGTTCAGAAATCGGTTAAAAAAGAACCACTGAAGACTGCAAAAGAAAAGAAAGAGGAGAAAAGAATCAAGAAACAAACTCCTAAAAGAGATTAAAAAAGTCCCGAGAACTCGGGACTTTTCTTTTATAATTCATCGGGGAAAATCTTTCCAGGATTCAATATATTATTTGGATCAAAAACACGTTTAATGCTTTCCATCAATTCCAAGTGAGTTCGCTTGAATGCTATATCCATATAGTTTTTTTGTACATAACCAATGCCGTGTTCTCCAGAAAGTGTCCCTTTTAAAGAAATCGTCAATTCAAATATTTCACGAATTCCTAAAGGTACTTGAGTTCTCCAATTGTCATCGGTCATATCGTCTTTTATGATGTTCACATGCAAATTACCATCTCCTGCATGGCCATAACATACCGATTTAAAGCCATATTTTGCTCCAATTTTTTTAATTCCGCTTAGTAATTCAGGTAACATATAACGCGGCACCACTGTATCTTCTTCTTTATAAACCGAATTCGATTTAACTGCCTCAGCTACCGAACGACGCATTTTCCATAAAGCATTCTTCTGATCTTCGGTATCGGCGAATAAAACTTCATCTATTTCAAATTGTTCTACCACAGCCAAAATCTTCTCAGCTTCTTGCATTAATATTTCAGGATAATTCCCATCTACTTCTATTAGCAAATGCGCTTGATGCTCTGGTTTAATAGTTACACTAATGCCTTCTACAAATTGTAAGGTCCAATCGATGGCATCGCGTTCCATAAACTCTAAAGCACTTGGCGTAATTCCTGCACGGAAAATAGCTGATACCGCTTCACAGGCTTCATGGGCTTTATAAAAAGGAACTAACATTAATACGTTATGATTGTTCTTCGGCAACAGTTTTAAAACCGCTTTAGTAATTACACCTAAAGTGCCTTCACTACCTACCATTAATTGTGTCAAATTATATCCTGTAGAGTTTTTCAAAGTATTCGCGCCTGTCCAGATGATTTCCCCGTTGGGCAACACTACTTCAAGGTTCAGCACATAATCTTTGGTTACTCCATATTTTAAAGCTCTAGCACCACCTGCATTTTCGGCTATGTTCCCTCCTATCCAGCAACTTCCCATACTGCTTGGATCAACAGGATAGAACAAGCCTTTTTCGGCCACTGCTTCGCGTAATACTTGGTTTATAACCGCTGATTCAACGGTTACTTGCAAATTTTGCTCATCAATTTCTATGATTTTATCCAAACGTTCCATCGAAAGTCCTATGCCTTCATAGATGCTCAAAGCGCCTCCGCTTAAACCTGTTCTTGCTCCTATGGGTGTAGTTGGAATTTTATGTTCATTTGCCACTTTTAAAATAGCCGAAATCTCTTGAGCATTGGCGGGCTTTACTACCACATTTGGCGGAAAAACATAATCTTCTGTTTCGTCGTGACCGTAATGGTTTCGGGTAGCTATATCAGTAAATAGAAATGGTTCACCAACTATGGCGGTGAGTTTTTTAATTATTTCAGGATTGAGTGACATTTTATAAAAATTGAGAAGTAAATATAGGGATTACAAAAGGAAAAGACAAATCCTAATTTCAAACCTAACGCTTCTTTAAATTGGGCAAGAAATAACAAATAATTCCAATCAACGGGAGGTATGAGCACACATGGTATACAAATTGTATAGAAGTAAAATCGGCCAATTTACCTAGCAAAGCTGATCCTAAAGCGCACATTCCAAAAGCAAATCCGTAGAGTAAGCCTGAAATCATACCTAGTTTTCTTGGTAATAATTCTTGTGCATATACCAATATCGCTGGAAAAGCAGATGATATTATAATTCCAATGATAATCATTAAAACGTCTGTCCAAAATAAATTGACGTAAGGTAGCAGTAAAGCAAAAGGAGCCGCCCCGAAAACCGATAACCAAATCACATATTTTCTACCAATTTTATCTCCTAACGGACCACCAAGAATGGTCCCTGTAGCGTAGGCCAGTAAATAAATAAACATGTGAAACTGTGCTTGTTTAATAGAAAGATGGAACTTATCAATAACATAAAAAGTGTAGTAGGTTGACAAACTTGCCGAGTAGAAAAACTTAGAAAATATGACAATCAGCAAGATGGCAATGGCCCATTTTACTTTGCTTTTGGTTAAGCGTTGAAAATCGGCAAAGGTTACTTTCTTTTGTTGTCTGTGGATTAAATGATCTCGATACCAAAAAGCAATTTTACTGATGATAGCAAGTCCAATAACCGCAGCAATAACAAACCAAAGCAGGTGCTTTTGGCCATAAGGCACCACAATTAGTGCTACTAATAATGGGCCGAGTGCCGTTCCAAAATTCCCTCCTACTTGAAAAATAGATTGCGCTAAACCACGTCTTCCGCCTGATGCCATGTTAGATATTCGGGCGGATTCAGGGTGAAAAATGGAAGAACCAGTTCCGATGAGCATAACTGAAAATAAAATCCAATAGAAATTATTCGCATAAGCGATAGATACTACACCCGCCATTGAGAATAGCATTCCGTATATCTGAGAAAAAGGCTTAGGATACTTGTCGGTATAATAGCCTACAAAGGGTTGAAATAGTGATGCTGTTAATTGAAAAGCGAAGGTGATGAGTCCGATTTGAGAAAAAGATAAGTTGTAGCTCTGCTTTAAAATAGGATACACCGAAGGAATAACCGCCTGAATCAAGTCGTTCAACAAATGCGCAAAACTGATGGAAAACAGTATGGAGTAGACTGTTTTTTGTGCTAAATCTTTATTTTTTGCCGAAGCATTAACAATTGAGTCCATTTAAAAAGTGTTTAAAATGAAATACCAAAAAGCCAACGTTATAAAGGATAACGGAATACCAATACCAACCATCATACTGCTTAACTTGGGTTTCAAACCATAGTTGGAAGCTAATATAGCACCCGTTATCATAGGTGCCATTGCCGATTCCATGATAGAAACATTAACTGGTAGGCTATTTCCGTGGAATACTATTTTATACAAAAGAAAGAAAAATAAGGGTGTAATGAACAATTTGAAAAGCAATCCTAAGCGAAGAAATTTCCAGTGTTGGCTTCGTTTGTCAATCTTGAGTTGCAGTCCAACAGCTACTAAGGCTACCGGAGTTACAGTAGCACCTAGTTTTTGGAAAACGGTTTCAAAATGTTCGTTAAAATCAACTTGCATCACATTCATTATACAAGCTATTACAAAAGCAATAAAAGGTGGAAACAGTAAAATCTTTTTGAGGATTTCATTTCTACTTGGTTCGCCTTTGGCAAAAATACCAGCGGTGATGATTCCCAAAGTAGCCATTACTACAAAGGAACCCGGTTGATCTACAATGATAGCAGTCTTTAAACCTTCTTCTCCATATAATGCCTGAATAATGGGAAAACCTACAAAAGACGTATTTCCCAAACCCGCTGTAATGACCAAACATCCTATCAATCGATTAGGCCAACCCAATCTTTTTCCAATGACATAAAAGAAAACAAAAGAAAGTAAAAAGCCAATCCATGCAATACCCAACGGATACAACAAATCGGTAGAAATAGAGACTTTAGGAATATAATACAAGGCCAAAGCTGGCAGTGCAATGTAAATAATAAATTGGTTAAGGGCTAAGTGACCGTTTTTGGGGAAAGCTGCTATGCGTTGCATGCCCAACCCCATAATCAAGCAAAGAAAAACAAGTAGAATGTTATCCATTCGTAAGGGAAAAATTATTGTACAAAGGAACGGCAAAAAAAGCAAACAGACTAAAATTAAACATGAAATGAACTTAAGAAAACGTTAAAGTTGCAAATAAAGTCTGTAGTGAATTACATGTGACCCATTAAAAAAAATAAAAAACATCACATGAAAGGTTTCTTAAAAAAGGGCCGATTTCCACTTTTGGAGAAACATTATTTTACTAAATTTACCCAAACGATTTTCCTTTGAACAAGAAGTCAAACAATAAAAGTGCACTAAACGAAAAAGACGGCATTCCGCAACCGGATGTTTTAAGCCCTACTTCTATGGCAAAAATTGTACGTCAGCGTCAAGTGCAACCTTCGGCACAAGAGTTGATTGACGGTATTTTGGCGAAAGACAAAGTAGCCTTGAGTAGAGCGATAACCTTGGTAGAAAGCACTAATCCCGAACATTTGGCGAAAGCTAATACCATCATTGCCGCTTGTTTAACTCATGCTAATCAATCGGTGCGCGTAGGTATTACTGGCGTTCCAGGTGTTGGAAAGAGTACGTTTATAGAAGCTTTTGGTAGTTACTTAACTTCGCTTGGGAAAAAAGTAGCGGTGCTCGCCGTTGACCCCAGTAGTACGATTTCGCATGGGAGCATATTGGGCGATAAGACTCGAATGGAAGAATTGGTTAAAGATGAGAACGCTTATATTCGTCCCAGTGCATCGGGAGAAACTTTGGGAGGAGTAGCTCGAAAAACCCGTGAAACGATTATTCTTTGTGAAGCCGCAGGATTTGACACCATCATCATAGAAACCGTTGGCGTGGGTCAAAGTGAAACTGCCGTACACAGCATGGTAGATTTCTTTTTACTGCTAAAAATATCAGGTGCTGGCGATGAATTGCAAGGCATAAAACGCGGTATCATGGAAATGGCGGATGCTATTGTCATCAACAAAGCCGATGGTGATAATGTGGCAAAAGCCAAATTGGCCAAAACCGAATTCAATAGAGCATTGCATTTATTTCCGGCTAAAAATTCGGGGTGGACCCCAACAGTTTCTACCTGCAGTGCTTATGAAAAAACCGGGATTGACGATGTTTGGCTAACGATT
>CANJDA010000046.1 GCA_947472705.1 Flavobacteriaceae bacterium | reverse complement strand
GATAGGAACGGTTGTAATTCGAATTAGTTTTTGCTTCATCTCTATTTTTTTGAATTATTCAAAATAAATCTTTGTTTTATGATGCAAAATAAAGCAATTAGCATAAACGGTTGAAACATACATTTTGTTCTCATAAAAATACCCAAATTAGCGTAGCGTTGCACATACAATATACTGGCAATTAAGGTAAACCAAAAAGTGATTTTTATCCAATTGTGAAAATGGATTGCACTGTAAAACTTGATTGTAAAAAACAACCCTAATAAACAAACCAAAAGCACAGTCATATTTTCCGAACTAGCTACATATCCTAAGAAGGACTTTGCATCAAAAAAAATTGGGCGAAAATTCAGGGCGAAAATTCGATACAAATAATTATGCTCTAACATAGGCACATAAGAGCCGGAATGCCTAAATGAAAATATCGAAAAATCGTTGAAACGTTGGATTCTATCCCAATTAAAATACTTGATTTTAGTCAGTTGCAACACCATATAAAAAAGCAATAACAAAGCCAAAAAAGAAGTGCCCAGAATGAGTAATCGTTTTTTTAAAGATTGTTTATTTTCGAATAGCTCTACCATAACCACCGCAAACAATAACATCATTGTTACATGAGGTCTAATTATTAAAAGCAGCAAACCGCCCACTATAAAACTAAAGGATTTGTATTGATGGCTTGCCATAGCATAAAACACAACAGCAATACCATAGAACACCAAAGATTCCTTACCTAAATTGGCGGTCCAAAAGTGAAGATTTGGAAGAAAGAAGAACAGGTATAAAACATTGATACCCTTAAACATTATTTTATCTGTAAAGACCAGCTCTGTCCATTGTATCCATTTTAAAATTCCAAAAAAACCAATAATTCCATAAATCAAAAATCCTGACCAAAACGGAAAATTCATTTTGATGAAAGGGTAATTTAAAAACAAAATAAAATCAGTGCCATAATTGGCAAAATCAAGCCATGAATATTTAGCGATATTGAAATTCTGTGCCCAATAAAAATGCGCATCCGATATCCCTTTAATTACTCTTAGTTGATAAGCAAGAACAATGAATAGTAAATGGTAAAAAAATAGCAGTATTAGTTTTTTTTGTTTCAAAATAACGAGTTATTTTAAATCGTTTTTAAGGAAATCCGACAAGTAAACCGAAAACTCTTCGGCACCAATTTTGGATAAATGCTCTTCATCTTTCCAGTAATCTAGATTGTCATTTTTGTCATAAAAATTAGTAAAGTCATAGTACTTTATGCCTTTAGAAGCCATTAACTTTTTCATGGCCAAATTATCCTTATTACATTTATCTTTATACTCTGGCGAGGTAAACACTATGAGAACTTTATTATTCTTTTTACAAAATGACATCAACTGATCCAAACATTTAAGCTCTAAACCCGAAGCCTTATAGGTTTCTAAACAGTCATTTTTCCCTTCATTCATTTTCAACCTTTTTATAAAAATAGATTTTTGAGCTTTACTGTTTTTAATAGGGTCGTAACCGTTATATTTTTTGTATTTGTATTTTGGATGCACAAAATTACTTACCAAAGACAATACAATTCCGTTATAATCTAAAGACCAAATAACATTTGAAAAATAATTTTCCATATGCATTTCATTTATCTTTTTTCTGATAATTTTATTCTGATGGTATTTCACCAACAACGCATCCATATCATCGCCATCGTAGTCTTTTTCAAAAACATTGGTAGGATCTAATTGCAGTACCACAAATTGCTTTTTGTGCTTTGGTAATGTTTGAATTAAGGTTGTGCTGAAAGCGGTTTTTCTTCCATTTATCCCCATGTTGAAGGTTGACTTCCCAAACATTTTTGGATTAACATAATGATTGGTTCTTGAATTGCCAAAAAAGATAATTTCAGTGGTGTCTTTCAATTTCAAAAAATGATTCAGTTTCCCTACGCCTTCTCCAACAAAAACTCTTTTATCTATTTGTAACAAACAGAAAAAAGCAATCTTATCTAAAATAAAAATAGACAGTACAACGATGATAAATAACTTAAATGATTTCATTAGAATTGGAAATAAATAAAGTTAGTAGAATTAGAGTAGAACAACACAATTAACATCGTCAAGAAGCAAACTAAAGTTACTAAACCCAATGTACTTACCCTACTCCCAAAGGATTCTATTGCAATGTCTTTTTTAAACATATAAGCATCAAAACTCAACCCAATAAGTAATACCAAAACCGAATTAATTAAAGTATTAATATTACCTATAAATAGTGCACCATAATCAAACGAGAAGAATTTATGGATGATAAATAATGAGGAATGAATGTCGGGTGACCTAAAAAAGACCCAAGCCAAGACTACTATAGCAAAAGTAATTATACCACCTAAAAATCCGAAGTCATTAATCTTAAGTTTTTGAAAAGAAAATTTCTCCAAACTTAAAACCAAACCGTGTATACCGCCCCAAATTACAAAATTCCAGGAAGCGCCATGCCACAACCCCCCTAGCAACATGGTAATCATCAAATTGCGATAGGTGATTTTAATACCTTTTCTATTGCCTCCTAATGATATATAGAGATAATCTCTTAGCCAAAACGATAACGACATATGCCATCTTCGCCAAAACTCAGTCAACGATTTGGAAAAATAGGGTAAATTGAAATTGTCTAATAGCTTAATACCAAACAATTTTGCAGTTCCGATAGCAATATCTGAATAGCCCGAAAAGGCAAAATAAATTTGGAATGCATAAAAAACAGAGGCTAAGAGCAACGAACTAGAATTATGTATTTCCGAATTTTTATAAATACTATCAACATAAACCGCAAGACTATCAGCAATTACCATTTTCCTGAAAAACCCCATGGTTATCTGAAACAAACCTTCTCTAAAATATTTATCAGTAAAAAATCGCTTTGTTTTTAATTGAGGCAATAAATGGGTAGCTCTTTCAATTGGCCCAGCTACCAATAAAGGAAAGAAACTAACGAATAGTGAATAGGTAACAATATCTTTTTCGGGCTTAATCTTGTCTTTATAGATGTCAATCACATAAGATAAACCATGGAAAGTATAAAACGAGATTCCAACTGGCAGTATGATATTAAGCATTGAGTAACTAAAGTTGACTCCAATTTCTTTGAAGGAATCATGCAATGAAGTAATAAAGAAATTATAGTATTTAAAAAAACCTAAAAACCCAAGATTCACACTCACACTTATCCAAAACCAAATCTTTTTGAGATTGGTAGTTGAAGCACTATGCATTTTTAATCCGGTGTAATAATCTAATGAAGTTGAAAATACCAAAAGGAATAAAAAGCGCCAATCCCACCAACCATAAAAAACATAACTGGCTACCAACAACAATATATTTTGGTACAGTATGTTTTTTTTAGATAAAAGCCAATATAAAACAAAAACTATTGGAAAGAAAAGTGCAAAAGCATAGGAGTTGAATATCATTATAGAGCTATTGGAGATTATTTAACAAAAATAAAAATATTTATCAGAAACACTAAAATACTATAAATTAAACAAATTAAGTCATTCTAGTTAGTCACCGAACCCATCACTAACTTGTTTCATAGTCAAACTTTGCATACCATATTTATCACGACAGTGAACAAATGTTTCGATAATTTCACTTAGTGCTTTTATGGCATTTTCAGAATCTATTCCAAAATTATGTGGGTGCCACCATAAATGATAAATTTCACCATTTTTAGCTGCTTGTTGTATTTCATTTTTAATACGAATCAATCTCATTTTATTGAGTAACTCTAATTTGTGCTGTGGTCTTAAAAAACGGCTAGCCGGTTGACAAACTACAGTTTCTTTTGTCACACTTTCCCACGCATAGGATTTGTTTCCAATTGGCAAATAGGCATCTCCAGTTCGTGCCAATTTTGAAAATAAAGTATCTGGTTTTGTAGTATCCCAATACCAGTTGTTAGGATTACTTCTTACGGTTTCAATTTGGTTCCGATGACACACTTCCAAATACGTTTTATTGAATTGATTTCTTGGAAAAACGAGTGATTTTAATTTGGTATTCAACTTTGTAGCTAGTTTTACTGCTTGTTGGACATCAGCTTCAAACTGTTCAATGGTTTGTCCCTTTTCTAAGCAATAATAATGAGAATAAGTATGTGTGGCAAGTTCTTGTCCTTTTACACTCTGAATATCTTTGATTAGATTAGGCGCAAAAAAAAAGGTATCATAACCACTTTTTTGATGCTGCTTTCCATACTCATAAGGGTTCAAAATAGTTTTGTCATAGGTTGGGGTTTGTAATGGTATATTAGCGTGCCACTCGTCCCAGTTTTCATTAAAGAGCATCCCAACAGTAGCCCAAGTTACATTGATACCATTTTTATCAAAAACGGCCAGCATTTTAGGAATGGTATTGAGAGTATTGTTGAAATAAGTTTTTTTATCGGCAATTTCGATATGATCAAATATCCCCCAAACCAATTCAAAATCAAGTGATATGACTAAAGCTCCTTTTTTCATTATTTGAATCGCAAAAATTCCTTGTTCTGTTCTTCATATGCTTCTTGGCTTTTATCGGCATTTATGCTTTGCCAATATTTGCGGTCTCTTATTTTTTTATCGGCCAAATAATAATAAATAACAAAAAAAGCAAAATACATTACCTGCGATTTTTGGCGCATAATAATTCCCAAATTTGACATTACAAAGGTCATCGCAAATGAAGTCAATAAGAAAACCATAGCACTCATTTTTACTACAGAAGGTGCTCTTCTAATAAATCGTAGAAATGATTTGTTACAAACTTTTAAAAATAATAATAGATAAAGTAAGTTTTCTAGCGAACTAAAAAAACCTAAAGCATTAGGTATATCAACAAATAGAGGCCTGAACCAGAAAGTAAATAATTTAAAAGGTAATGAATAACTTGACATATCAACTCCTGAACCTGCATTTTCAGATAATCCTTCAGAACGTATAGAAGCAAACTCACTAAAGTCGCTTACTAAATTCTCCGATTTTTCCAAATTAACCACTGCCAAAATAGAGCTCGAAGCCAAATAAATAAATACAGCTCCTGATAAAATTAATAAGAATTTTGTTCCTCTTGATAGTTTTTGGTTGCCTCCAAAAAAGATTCCAAACATAACCCCAACAATCATGAAAAACATAACATGGGCTCTAATAGAATATATAAAAATAGCTCCTAACAAGAGAGTTACTATTCTTTTTTTTGGGGATTGAACAGCATAAATAAACATCATGATTCCCATAAAAATGACAGAACCTTTTCCAAGTGATGCTGACCAAAAATGCATGTTTGGGAGAAACAATAATACTTTTAACAAATCATATTTCCCAAAGACAATTACTTTTTCTTTTATGTTTTCGGTAAAAAATAAATAGGCATATACAAATCCAATATATCCAAACCAAGAAAACAAAAACATGCTCATTTGGTAATCAAAACCCAAGTATTTTAAAAAAGGATATTCTATGAAAAAAACCCCCCAGTTGGTCATTGTAATGGTTTCACCCCAACTGATATCCAAAAAGTTCAATACATTAAAATAATGTTTTGAATCGGTTGGACTAAAAGCAGCATAAGCAAAATAAAGTCCCGTTAATGCAAGGTGATACAAGAATATTTTTCTAAGCAGGCTAATAGAAGCCTTAGGGTTTTTCGAGGCAATTCTTTTAAAGATTTGCTCGTTAAGGAAAAATAATATTGCCAATAAAACTAGTACTCCCATTATTCTTGTGATATATTTTTATGCCAAATTTCTAAATTCAATAATGCCAATAATCCTTTGTATCGTTTGACATCATTGAGTTTACCTTCTTTCAAATAAAAATCGTCTATATAATTTTTGTCGATAAAGTTAGCATAATATGGATTGTTACTGTGCAAATAATCCTGATATAATTCTTTGAGTTGATTATTCAACATCTCTTTTACCGATACTTCAAAGCCTTTTTTGGGTAGTTTATACACTGAACCATCGATATATTTCTTGTTCAATTCACGCAACAAATATTTAGAGGTAAATCCATTTATTTTAAGGTTTGTATCCAATGAAGCACTCCATTCTATTAGCGATTTATCAATAAATGGGGAACGTCCTTCTAGTCCATTTTGCATGGTCGCAATATCCATTTTCTTAAATAATACTTTGGGCAAAATGCCGTGGAAATCGGTCAACATAGTTTGTTCAACAGCATCAAAATTCTTTTTAGAAAAACTTTTTTGCGAAATGTAATTCACGTCATGCACTTCGTTAAAACCAGGTGCGTCAAAAAACAAATCGGTTGACGCGCTAAAATATTGAGCATCTCCTTTCAAATTAAAAAAGTCTGTAAGTCGATTTAATTTTGCCAAAGCACTGTTTTTATCCGAAGTAGACATCAACTTTGAAATACTTCCTGTTAAAGTGCTAATTGCTTTTAGTTTATTATAATTTTTATACAAAGAATATCTTCTATAACCACCAAAAAATTCGTCTCCTCCATCGCCATTTAGAACTACTCGAAGATGTTCAGAAGCTGCTTTGGCTACATAATAGGAAGGTATAATGCTTTCATCAACTATAGGTTCACCATAGGATGACACAATTTTTTCATAGTCATTCCCTAAGGAATTATAATCAATATACAATTCATGGTGTTGTGTTTTTAACTGTTTAGCAATCAAAGCCGCCACTGCCGATTCGTCAAATCCATCTTTACTTTTCACTGTAAATGTCTTCAGATTTGGATTGGTTTTTACTGCCAAAGCACATACCAAACTACTGTCAATTCCACCACTTAAAAAAGCACCGACTTCAAAATCGCTGGCTAAAACCCTTTTATTTACCGCTTTTCCAAACAATTCATCTAATTGACTTAATGCTTGGTTTTTGTCTTTAATTTTTGGCACATCAAAATAGCTTTCAAAATTCCAATATTGATGTTTGTGTAAAGTTTTATCTTGAATGTTATAACAATAGATATAGCCGGGTAATGCCTCAAAAATATCCTGATAAACAGTATTTTCACCAGCCACAAATCCTTTCTGTAAATGCCATTTCACATGCATTTCATTGACTTTAAACCCAGGAAAACAAGAAGTAATTGATTTGTATTCACTACCAAAAGCAAAGCCATTTTTCTGAGAAAAGTAAAGTGGTTTTTTACCTGCTCTGTCTCTTGCTAGGAACATTTTCTTTTCTTGTTTATCATAAAGTGACAGCGCAAACATTCCGTCTAATTCCTGAAAACAAGCAGTCCCCATTTTTTCATACAATTGCACAATCACTTCAGTATCTGATGCGGTATTCATTACTAAATTATGCGCTTGTATTAGCTCTTTGTAATTGTAAATTTCGCCATTAAAAACTAGGGCTACTTTGTTGGTTTCAAAAGGTTGATTCCCTCCAGCAACATCTATAATACTTAATCGAGCATGAAAAAAAGTAACTCCGTCAATTTCTTTAAAATGCTGTCCATCAGGTCCACGATGCTTAAGTGCATTGGTTACACTTTGCTTTTGTTCCGAGTTTATTGTTCCGATGCAACCAAATATTCCACACATAGCTAAAAAAGTTCCAATTCTCCAATATTCCAATCCAAATCTTGAAAAAGAAGATTGTTATCGTGGTCATTAATTTTTCTGAAAGTAACCATAGGTGACTTTTTGTTGAGTTTGATTGAAAACCAAAGCATTTTATTATTGATAAAAGAAATAAATCCAAGTCCGAAACTAAAAAAAAGTTTTACAAAAAAAGGCACTGGTATAGTGGTACAACTAACATTATTTTTCACTACATCACATACTCTAAATTCATGCAAAAACTTCATTTTCTTTTGACGGTATAGAATTATGTAATCGTCTTTACCAACTTTAATTTCTTTCAATCCATACTGTTGCATTGGAATTTTTTGGTAGCGCCAATGGTAATAAGCTGAATCTTTACAAACAGCAATATGATGAGTTGCAACTGCATTAATCATTGAAAAATCATGAGCCAACAAAATTGCTTGATCTTTAGCAAAACTATTCACAGAAAACGTAAACGTTGGTAGAATTTGCAATAATGGTTTTCCCCATTCTATCCAACCCATTTTTATATAACCTGGTTTTGATTGCCCATTTGGTGTATTAAAAATAAAAGCTTTTTGATCAATCTTTTTTAAATCTTCAATTAACGATAAAGTCAAATGGCTGAAAATTCCTTTGCCTTGATATTCAGGATGTGTAGCAGTATCAACAGGTCTGTAGGCTTTCATTTCACCTTCATTGCTGTGGAATTTATAACACATAAACGCCCTAATTCCGATAAGTTTATCTTTATCCCAAGCTAAAAGTACTGGGGAAATTCCACCCGGATTTTGGTTGTGTTTCCAGTTCCAAAATGCAGCGGTCGGGGCGCCACCATCTGCTCCTAAACACAATTCAAACAGTGCAACGATTTGGTCAACATCTGTTGGTTTTGCCAATTGATACACAAAATTACTTTCCTTCATGTAGTACTTCGTTGTAAATTGATTCTAATTGGTTTACCATTCGCTGTATGCTATAACCATCAATAATGGTTTTTCTTGCCTCTTGTTTTAGCTTTTCAAAATTAGTAATTTCGCCAAGGACTTTGTCTTCTAATTGTGATAAGATTTCAACTGGTTCTTGACTTCTCAATAGTACTCCATTTTGATTGTCTTTTACCACATTAGGAATACCTCCAACATTTGTACAAACTGGTACAATTCCCATACTCATAGATTCTAATAAAGCTACTGGAAGACCTTCAAAATCGCTAGTAATTAGAAAAACATCCATGTAATTCATATAGTCAGCAGGGGTTTCTTGAATTCCGGCCAGGAAGACATTTTTCAATTGGTATTTTTCGATTAAAGCTTTCATGAAAGGCATTTCAGTACCATCACCTACCATTAAAAACTTGAATGGGAGTTGCTTTTGTTGGGCCAAATGTGCTACTTCAATAAAAACATCCAATCGCTTTTGTTTTCTAAAAACGGCAACTGTTCCGATAACTTTATCAGCACCTATAAACATTTCCACTTCTTCTTGTTTGGCAAAATTATTTTCTTTCGAAAAATAAGTTGTGTTAACACCATTAGGCACATAAACTATATCGTGAAATAAATTTCGTCTTTCTAAAGCATTTTTAGCATCTTCAGAAACAGCCAAAACTTTGGTCTGAAATTTATAGGTAACTGCACTTAAGATTCGTGTGAGGAAATGGTATTTGTCAAAATTATTATGCTCGGTATACAACACGGGAATCTTTGTTTGTTTACCCACCATTCTGGCTACAATTCCAGCCCACGGTAAATGGGCATGTATAATTTTTATTTGATTTTCTTTACAATAAGCTGCTATTTTAGAAGATTGCATTAGCAACGTTAAATTATTTTTAGCCGAAAAACAAGTCACTTTTCCGCCCGCATTTTCAATAGCAGGGACCATTTGTTTTTTCCATGGCAAGAAATAAATGTAATAAAACTCAAACTTGGATTGATCGTGAATTTTTAAGGTTTCAGGCAACAACATTTCTGCCCCGCCTCTCCCTAATGATTTTATAATATGAAGTACTTTTATTTTTTCCAAAATGTAATTTTCCTAATTTTATTAGTGTCTTAATTGATGATACATTTGTTCAAATTGTTTGGCAATACTAGCATTTGTATATTCTTCATTAACCAAATTGTAAGCAGCTTGAATTAGTTCTTGATTGTCATTTGTTAGTACTTTCTCTAAAGCAACGACAAAAGCCTCCTCATCATTTTTTTCGACTAAATAACCTGTTGTATCATTTTGAACCACTTCTGAAACACCTCCTACACTATAAGCTACAACAGGAATTTTAGAAATCATGGCTTCCAAAATAACTCCGGGTAGACCTTCAATAATGCTTGGCAATACCAAAACATCAGCTTTACAAATATAATCCATCGGATTGGAAATCCAGCCATAAAAGGTGATACTATCAGTAAGTTTCATGTCAATAGCCAATTGCTGAATAGCTACTCTTTTTGGACCTTCTCCTAGTAAATGCAAATGAATATTCGGATTATTTTCAAGCAATTTTTTAAAAATAGAAAGTAAGCCTTCGTGGTTCTTTTCAAAGCTAAAACCACCTACATGAATTATATGTTTTTGAGCATTTTGACCACCTTGCCATTCCACAGACTTTGGTTTATAAATTTCAATACCAACAGGAATTACAGTGGTCTTATCTTTTGTTTTTGGAAATAAAGTGTTTAAATCCTTTTTGGAATTTTCAGAAACAGAAGCCACAAAATCTACATTGTTGTATAACCATTGATTGAGGATTTTTGTAAAAGGATTTTTTATATAAAGACTAACCATACTAGCATTTCTGGCTACTATAGGTTGTTTCCAGCCAAATATTTTTTTTGATAAAACGGCAAACTTGAGTGTATCACCAGCGTTGCATTGTATAACTTCTGGATTATGTTTTTCTATCAATTTAGCCAAATTTTTCCATCCTTGATAATCAAAAAATCGTTTCGAAACTGGGCGATTCAAACTTATTTTTTCTCCTAAAAAAGGTAAATCTGCACTTGCAGGAAATAATGAAATTAAAAACACCTTATGCTCTTTTGACTCTATATATTGCGACAATTGAGCGGCAAACATTTCGGCACCACGTAGTTGGAATTTTTGTATGAGTTGAAAAATAACCAATTTATTATACTAATTTAATTGTTTAAAGCTTGTGACACAACGCTTTCATAATATTTAAGCATTTGCTGGTTTACATTTTCGAGTTGGAAATTTTCTTTAAAGTTATTTAAACTTTCTGCTCCCATTTTTTCTCTTAAGGATTTTGAAACAATAACGGATAACATTTTTTGGGCTAAATCATCAATATTTCCAAGTTGATACATTTGTGCATTTTTATTGTTAATCACTACTTCTTCAAAAACTTTTATATTGGAACAAACTACAGGTAAACCGGCAGCTTGGGCTTCAATCAACGATCCTCCTAAACCTTCAAATTTAGAAGGAAAAACAAAAACATCTGAAGCCACTAAAATTTTATTTACATCAAGACGATGTCCAAGAAATTGAATTGTTGTTTTCAGATTTTCTATGGCTAAAAAATCTTGAATTTCTTTAGTATTATTACCATCTCTTCCACAAAAAATAAACTTAACATTCAAATCGTGAAGTTGTTTGTCAATAGTTTTAATGGCCTTTAACAACTCAAGATGCCCTTTTTGAAACTCTTGCCTTCCCACATGAGTAACAACAATATCTGTTTCTTTAAACTGTAACTCATTTCTAATTTCTTGTCGCGTTTCTGTTTTTAATTTTAAATACTGATTTTCATTTCTTCCTCTAAAAATGACACTTATTTTAGAAGGATTAATATTCAGTTTTTGAATATAGTGTTCTCTAACTTCATTGGTAATAGCAATAAATTTATCGGTACCTTTTAGTTGCGTAATCCTATCTAGAAATTGATAAATATGAAGAGCCCATTTATTGACTTTTAGATCCGAAAAACGAATAGCGTCATAACTACAATTAACCAAACTTTCGATATTGAAAAAACTGGTTTTCAACTTTGCCAAACGGGTTCGTATGGTTGCTCTGTATAAAACAGAATGTACAATATCTGGTTTAAATTCCTTAACGATTTTAGCAATGCTATTAACTTGCTGCCAAAAGTTTTGATTATCAATAAAGGTAACGTCAAATTTATTTTCTAGGATTTCTTTTTCAATTCCATTTTGGCGATGCTCTAAAACAATGACTTTTATGGCTATCCCTTTTTCACGTAAAAAATACCAAAGTTCTGAATTTGATTTTTCAGCTCCGCCAGTACCTAAACTATCTTGAATGAATAAAATCTTCATTATTGAATTGGATTTTCGCTAAAATAAGCATACTTTTTTAATCCTTCTCCTGCTATGTCATTGATGGTTTGCCATTCTTCATTGCTTAAACGAACAAAACTTTTATGATTTTGATTGGACACTTTCATTTTGTTACCATGCACTTCAAAATCACCTTGAAGAGTGGTATCATCAAACGGATCAATTTCTAAAAAGTTAGTCACTTTGAGGCAGGTTTCTTTTAAGTCAGCTGTCATTTCTTCGTATGAAATTTCAAGGAAATTTTTAATTTCTCCTTTTTGATTTTCAACAACCTCAATGCTTCTTTGCCATTGTTTTGCAGGATATTCAATGGTGTATTTTTTTCCTAATTTAGCTTGGTTTTCCTCCATAACATTTGCTTTCCTCTTAATTCCTTCAGCAACAGCATAACCATTTCTAACAATATAGATAAAATAACTATTTGGGAAATTTTCTTGAAAAAAGGACATTCTCACTGCATTAGCAATAGATTTTTCAACTACAATAGATGGGTTTCTGTCTACAAAATGAGACCAATGTCTTTTAGTTATTCTTGCAGCCTCTGTTGCTTTATGCTCATCGATTAGCATTTTTTCTTCGCATTGAGACCACATTCTTTGCCAGCCATAATCTTCAGGTCTTGGCAATTGGTTGGTGAGCATCACACCTTCATCTGGCAACACATTCAATTGATTATTTTTTTCAAAAATTTCAGTAAGAAGTGTAGTCCCAGAATTATAACACCCAATAATGAAAACCCATTTTTTAGGTTTTAATTCTTTACCAAAAAATGAAAAAAGGCCACTAACTAATTTCGATTTTCGGTATCTTGAATATACTTTTTGTTTGAAGGTTCTATAATTCATCTTTTTGCTATTTTGTGTATGGCTTTACTCAAAGGCACTAGTTTAGAATGCCAGCCTGATAATATAAATTTAAATTTCCAAATAGGTGTAGCATCGCTTACACTTAATCTTGAAACTCGCAATGGATTGATTATAGCTTTGTTTTTTTTGTGGTCAAATAGAAAGGCATATTCTATTCCCTCTTGTTTCAAAATTTTTTCTGACAACTCATTATATCCTCCATTTGGGTAAGCAAAAATAGCATATCCATTTAAGTTATTGACGTCAAAAAAATGTTTTGTTTTTTTTATTTCTGATGTAATTTCTTCTTCATTACATTGATCAAACATGGGATGTGTATGACTATGATTGGCAATGATAATTCCGTTACTCTGCATTTCGCGCAATTGTGCTAAGGTAAGCTGTTGCTGTTTTAACAATGGCTTATCATATTGGCTACGAAGCTGATTTAGATAATCAATTCTTTCTTGATTTGGGATATATTTAATTTGAGTGGCTTTTTCAAAACCTTTCACATCTCCGAGATAATACATCACTTCATTCCACCAAAAGGGTATTTCTGTTCCTATTAAAGAGGGAATAATAAATAAAATTGCTGGTAACTTATACTTTAGTAACAATGGATATGCCTCTGTATAAAAAGTCCTATCACCGTCATCGGTAGTTACCAAAACATTTTTATGTTTCTTTAGTATTTGAAGTTGCTTTTCAAAATTGGAAACATTTTTAAAACTGTGATAGGTGACTATTATAGGAGGAATATTAATTTTCATTGGCATTATATATTAAGGAAAATTAAGTTCATCATATTTTTTTACCAATACATTTAATTCCTTTTCTTGGTCAATATTGAGGGTGTTTTGCTTATTGGAAACGTATTTTATCGTTTCGATATAATTTATAAGCCTTTTAATCAAGCTTGATTTCTTGAATTTGAAATACCTTGCTTTTAAATAGTTTTTCATTTTTCCATCGGGAAATAACTCCAGTAAGGACATTAAAAAAATGGTATTAACTAGTAAGTGTGAATTGACGTTAACTGTGTTTTTCGAACTTGTGTTTTCTTTAACTTGATTTGAAACCGAAAAAGCTGGGACTTGAAGTGCTTTACAGATAAATGCAACGTATTGAT
>CANJDA010000045.1 GCA_947472705.1 Flavobacteriaceae bacterium | reverse complement strand
CCAATGAGACTTTTTGGCAAAATATAAAGCAACTTCCTGGAGGGCATTTTTTAATCCTGAAAGATAAAACACTGCAAATAAAAAAATGGTATCATTTTGAAGAACAAATTTTTAGACTTCAAAATCAATTTGAAAAACAGGAAGAAGAATATATTACTAATTTACTGTTGAAAGCCATAAATCTGCGTTTTAGAGCTGATGTTCCAATCGGTTTTAATTTGAGTGGTGGCCTTGATTCTAGTACTTTATTAGCTTTAATTGATCAACAAAATATTGATAAACAATCGATAGAAGCATTCACATTTATCACTAATGATGATCGATATGATGAATTGAAATGGGTAAAAGGGATGCTTGAAAATCGACCCTATCATTTAAATGTTTGCACACTTACAGTTGAGGAAATTCCAACATTTTCTAAAGAAATGGCATTGCATCAAGAAGAACCTTATGGAGGCATTCCTACTTTGGCTTATGCCAAAATTTTTGAAAAGGCAAGTAGCATGGGCGTGAAGGTTTTGCTTGATGGTCAAGGCTCTGATGAGGCTTGGGCAGGTTATGACTATTATGTCAATAATTCCAAAAGTATAATTCAAGGGGTATTAAATTCGCCATTTAGACGAAATGTTTTAGAACTTGATTTTACCAATGAATATCATAAAACCATTTATCCCACACCATTTGAGGACAACTTGTTAAATTTGCAGTATCGCGATTTGTTTTACACCAAAATTCCTAGAGCACTTAGGTTTAATGATCGAGTTTCAATGATGTATGGCACCGAATTGCGGGAACCTTTTTTAGATTTTGAATTGGTTGAATATGTCTTTAGTAGACCAACCAATTTTAAAATAAAGGATAATGCGCAAAAATGGATGTTGCGTAAAATAGCTTCAAAATTTTTGGAAAAGGATTTAGTTTTGGCTCCCAAAAGACCTTTGCAAACTCCACAAAGAGAGTGGCTTTCGGAAGATTTAAAAGATTGGGTTTTTGCTGAAGTAGCCTTATTAGAAAATAATAATTGGTTTAATAAAAGTGCTTTGCGTAACGAATTGTCGGCCTTTTTTAAAGGCGATAATCAAAGTAGTTTTCATATTTGGCAATGGATTAATGCTGCCCAATTATTAAAATAAATAATTTAAAAACGTACATAACAATATCATGATAAATTTTAAGAAGAAGTTGTTTAATTACCTTAAAAAACAGGTTAATAAAACGGGTTATCAAATTAAAAAAAGAGATAACTTTATTTTTTTAGATAGTATTTTATACAAATTATTAGCTAAAAAAGGGAATGTCAATTTTATCCAAATAGGTGGAAATGACGGAGTAAACGATGATCCATTGCATCATTTTATTGTGTGGAATAATAATAAAGTTTCGGGTTATATTTTAGAGCCTGTTAAGGACTATTACCTTGAATTAAAAAAAAATTACCTCAATTTTCCTAAAATTGAAACTTTGAATTTAGCGATTCATAACACTCAAACGGAAATGATTATTAATAGGGTAAATCCTGAGAGCAGCGCTATTTTACCTAAATACACTAAAGGAATTGCCTCATTTAAAAAAGAGCATCATATCAATTGTAAGGTTCCCACAGAACATATGATTGAGGAGAAAGTGAAATGTATATCGCTATCAAATTTGCTTAAAGAAAAAGAAATTGCATCGGTTGATTTGTTACAAATAGACACAGAAGGATATGATGCCGAAATTATTCTTAATATTGATTTCAACCAGTTTAAACCATCCATCATAAACTTTGAATATTATGTGCCTAATACGATGAGTAAAGAAACATTCGAAAAAATACTTGATGTTTTGCATAAGCATGATTATGAAATATGGAAAGAAGTTAATGATATTACCGCTTTTCAACGAAATCTATTTATTAAAGAGATAGTTTAATTATTTAATGAAAAAAATTGGAATTGTAATTACTGATGGTGTTGGTTTTAGGAATTTTGTGTTAAGTGATTTTCTGAAAGAAGCTGAAAGTCATTTCGACGAAGTTGTTATTTTCTCCTGTTTACCTGCAATAGTTTTTGAAGGTTTGTCTAAAAAGGCAAAAATTATTGAATTAACTGTTTTTAATGAAAAATTCATCACTTGGTTTTTTCGTAAAATCAAAGAAATTGCTCATTTGCAATTGCATAAAAAAAGCAATTTTGGTATACAAGATAATTTGAATGCTAGTTTTTCTAAATCGAATTCAGTTCGAGGTTTAGCAACTTATTTAACCTATATATGGACTAGCTTTTTTCATTCAGAAAATTGGATTCAATCATACAATTGGTTGCAACAGTTTAGTTTTAAGCAAAATAAAGTCACTAAAGAGTATAGTAAATTGCTCCAAAATGAAGCAGTTGACATTTTGTTTTTTACACATCAAAGACCTTCATTCATCGCCCCGCTTATTTATGCTGCCGAAAAACTTAAAATAAAAACCACCGCTTTTATTTTTAGCTGGGATAATTTGGCTTCTAAAAACCGAATGGCTGGAAATTTTGATTATTATTTGGTTTGGAGTGATTTAATGCAAAGTGAATTGATGCATTTTTATACTAAAATAAAATCTGAACACATTGAAGTTGTGGGGACACCCCAATTTGAACCTTATGTTTTAGGACAGTATCAAACTACTAAAGAAGCCTTTTTTAAAAAATTTGGTTTGGATAGTTTAAAAAAAACTATCTGTTTCAGTTGCGGTGATATTTCTACCAGCAAAAATGACGAATTATATATCCAAATAATTGCTAATGCTATTAAAGCTAATACAATAGAAGAGGTAAACTTTATTGTAAGAACTTCTCCTGCCGAAGACGCTATTAGGTTTGCTGCTTTAGTAGAACAATATCCGTTTATCTATTGGAATTTTCCCGATTGGAGTCTAACTCGAGAAGGGCATCAGGAAGTATGGTCACAAAGGGTGCCCACCATAGAAGATGTAAAAGATTTGAGAGCTTTAATAGAGTATTGTGATTTGAATATCAATATGCTATCAACTATGAGTTTGGATTTTATGCAGTTTGATAAACCTGTAATTAATACTGTTTTTGGCAACAGTTCCAATGGGTTATACAACGATCAAAGGTTTTTGCAGTATGCTCATATTGTCAATGTTGTAAATAGCCATTCTACCAAAATTGCAACCAATGAAGAAGAATTAATTACTGCTATAAATCAATACCTTAACAACCCAGTACTTGATGCCGAAAACAGAAAGCAGTTTAATCAACTTCAAGTTGGAAAACCTTTAAAAGAAACCAGTAAGCGAATAGCGGAACAATTAAAAATATGGGCCAATCAGTAAAAAGAATAGCTATAGTTTGTTCTTATGAATTACTGCCTGAAAGAATTGGCGGGATGGATTATTTTTTCTGGATGTTTGATCAAAAGTGTAATACTAATGGGATTCAGGTTGATTGGTTTTTCCCTAATGAATCTAGACATAACGGTTATTCAGAACTAACAATTTTTAGTAGTGACCATCAAAATGTAGAAGAGTTTTTCTATAATTATTGCCTAAATAATAAGCCTCTTTACACTAACGTTTTTACACATTTTGTTGAACTTTGTACACCTATTTTTAAAAAAATAAAAAAAGAAACAAAGGCAAAAATTATTGCTGTTGATCACAACCCACGCCCAATAGAAGGTTATCCATTAAAAATAAAAATAAAAAAGCGCCTGAAAGGATTGTTGTATATTCACTATACTGATGTTTTTGTGAGTGTTTCAGAATACAGTAGAGAAAATTTAATAAGAGAGTTTGGCTCAAGTATTCGAAAAAAAACTTTAGTAATTTTTAATGGAATAGAAATTGAAAAATTTAAAAAGAAAATCAATTTTGAGTTCAAAGGAAAGTTTATTGTTGCATCTCATTTACGATTTGAAAAAGGAATTCAAGACTTAATTATCGCTGTCAAAGAGTTAGTTAAAGAAGCCGATTATCAATTTACTATTGACTTGTATGGGAGTGGTGTTTTTAAAGACTCACTTCAAGATATGGTGAAAAAATATAAACTTGAAAAATACTTTATTTTTAAAGGGAGTGTTGCCAATTTACACGAATTATACACCAATTATGATTACTTAATTCATCCCTCACATGGGGAAACTTTTTGTTATTCTGTAATAGAAAGTTTATTATCTAATTTGCCAGTAATTACCACAAAAGAACATGGAAATGTGTTAGGTATGGTATTGGAAAATGAGAATGGTTTTTTGTTTGAAAGAGAAGATACACAGGGTTTAAAAGTAATATTAAGTTATATTCTTAATCAAAAAAAAGGCATTAAAGATTGTACTGAAGTCAATAAAGCTGTAAATCGTTTTTCCTTAGAGACAATGGTTGACAACTATTTAAATTTGCTCCAATAATATTTCTAACTCATTAGAAACAGTAGCTGGGTAGTAGTTTAAAACAGCCAAGGATTAAGAAATAAACACTATTTTTGACGACACTATAGCTTTTTACTAAAGAAACATGAAGATTGCTTTTCTAACCCCTGAATTTCCACATCCTAAATTGAAGTTTTCGGGCGGTATTGGCACCAGTATTTTTAATTTATCTAAAGGTTTATTACAAAGTGGAAACGAAGTAGTAATTGTCTTGTACGGTCATGATAAAGATGAAATCTTTACTGAAAATGGAATTACTTTTTATTTAATAAAAAACATAAAAATCAAAGGTTTTTCTAAATTATTAACCCAAAAAAAAATAGAAAAACTCCTGAACACTTTAGTTGATGAAGACAAAATTGATGTTGTAGAAGCGGTTGACTGGGAAGGAATTACTTCCAAAATAAAACCTAAATGTCCTCTAATTGTTAGATTACATGGTTCAGATACCTATTTCAGTCATTTGGATAATCGTAGAGTGAAATTCTTAAACCGTTTTAATGAAAGAAGGGCAATAAAAAATGCAGATGCATTAATTTCTGTTAGTCAGTATACTGCCGATTTGACCAATACTTTATTCGGCTTGCAGCGTCATTTCACCATTATACCTAACGGTATTGACATCAATAAATTTCAGGTTTCAAACACAAACGCATCTAATCAAGAATTGAATATTTTATACTTTGGAACTTTAATTCGGAAAAAAGGATCTCTAGAGTTACCAAACATTTTTAATGAAGTTTTTAAACAGAATAAAAGAGCAAAGCTGATTTTGGTTGGAAAAGATTCTTCTGATTTGAAATCTGGTAATCCTTCGGTTTGGGAGATGATTAAACCACTATTTGACCTTGATGCAATTAGAAATGTGGAATATGTTGGTAGCGTATCGTATGATTCTATTAAAGATTATATCAATTTAGCAACAGTTTGTGTTTTCCCTACATTTGCAGAAGCTTTACCCGTTTCTTGGATTGAAGCAATGGCCATGAGTAAATCAATTGTGGCTTCCAATATTGGTTGGGCTCCAGAAGTTATAGATGATGGGCTTAATGGTTTTTTAGTGCATCCAGGAAATCATAAAGAATATGCTGCCAAAATAGTAAAATTGCTAGAAAATATTGATTTAAGAAATCAGTTTGGATTGGCGGCCAGAGAGAAAGTTGAACAACAATTTAGTATAGAAGTGGTAGCTACACAAAGTTTGGCGTTTTATAAAAATTGCATACAAAAATAATATCACAAAAGGATTGAGTTTAATACATAAAAATGAGTTTGCAACTAAAAGAATATAAAACAACACAAGGAGAAATTATTTTATATAATGGCACTCCCAATTTTGAGAAATTGGAAGTACTATCACAAAGTTTTGGAGATATATGGCATAGTTCATTTGAGCAAGGTTATAAAAATGCTTTCCCTGAAATTGTCTATCAAACTATTACTTTCTATACCAGAGATTTTGATAACTTAAATGAATGTGTGAGTTGGCGTATAAATCCAAATCAGTTTGCAGTTAGAAAATCAGTATGGATGACATTAAACGGATTTGACAATGATTTTTCAAATAAGCAAATGCAAGCTATTGATTTTGGATATCGGGCAATACATTTTGGAGCAGTACCCATTTATGTTAAAGGTCTTTTTGAGTCAAATGGTCAGGAAACAATAGCGATACCTCCAAAAGATAGGTATGCTTTTTTTATTAAAAAGTATAAAACAGACCATGCTCTTTTTATGATTTACCGTGTGGGTTTTTGGAAAATAAGTGAATGGAATGCTTTCTTTTATGCAAAGAAAAATTTTAAACTCAAGGACGATATTCCTGTAATGGAACCCCGAAAACTAAATGCAATAAAAGGCAACCCCACAGTTAGCTACATAATACCCACCATGATGCGACAAGATTACACTCTAAAGTTGTTGAGTGATTTGTCTAATCAAACACACATTCCTACACAAGTGGTAATAGTTGATGCCACACCAGAGTCAGAAAGAAATGAAAGTTTATACAATTCCATTAATTTCCCTTTTGAAGTTATTGTAAAATGGCAAGAAACTAAAGGAAGTTGTAGGGCCAGAAATGAAGCTATTCAGTTATGTACCGGAGATTATATTGTTTTTGGTGATGACGATATAAGAATACCTTCCAACTATATTGAAAATCACATTAGTTTTATACAAACCTATAAAGTTGATGCATGCAATGGTTTAGATGTTAGAGCTGATAATCAAAATCAAAACTTAAATGATTTGAGCCATAAGTTAACAAACATGGGTAAATATCGCTATTTGAGTGGTGTGGCACAAATTTTCAATAACGCTAATAATTGTGTTAAAAGAGAATTTGTCAACCAATTGGTTGGAAATGATGTCAATTTTGATGGAGGTTATGGCGAAGACAATGATTTTGGACTGTCATTAATCAAAAGTGGAGTGGTAGTATTGCAAAATCCTTTTTCAGCAAATTTACATTTAAAACCTGCCATTGGTGGGTATCGATTTTGGGGTAATCAAGCAAATATTCTTGGAAAAAAAAGAAAAAAGCAACCTTGGGAATTAGACACACCAGTCAAGTGGATTAGACCTATTCCGAGTCCAACGGTTGTTTATTTTTACATAAAACATTATGAGCCTCAAATTTTAAAGGAATACCGTTCAAAATATCTTGTACTCTATTTATTTAAAGGACCTATTTTTGCATTGCCATTAAGAATAGTAAAATTACCTTTTCGCAAATTGCAGTTTAAAAAAGCTGTTTTTTATGCTGATAAATTAATCAAATTAGGGAAAAGAACAGTATAATGAGACATCCTTTTTCATTAATAGTATGTACCTATATGAGGCCAAAGCCTTTGCTGGATTTATTGAATTCAGTAAAAAATCAAACTCTTTACCCTAACGAAATATTGATAATTGATGGCTCAACAGATAATGAAACAAAAAAAGTAATAGCTCAAAATTCATTTAAAAACTTGCATTATTTTTTGGTTACAAAGGAGCAAAGGGGTTTGACGAAGCAACGAAACTATGGTATTTCAAAGGTTTCAAATCATTTAGAAGTAGTTTGTTTTTTGGATGATGATACTGTTTTAGAACCGAACTATTTTGAAGAATTAATAAAAACGTATACTGTTTATCCAGGAGCTCTAGGTGTTGGAGGTTACATTACGAACGAAGTGGAATGGGAAAAAGCAACACCAGATTATGTGCCTTCAATTAACGAATTTGCCTTTGATGGATGGAAGAAAGAAGATGGAAGTCGATTTGTATTGCGTAAAAAATTGGGTTTAGACAGTGATAAACCCCCAGGTTTTTTACCTGAATTTTCTAACGGTAGAAGTGTAAGTTTTTTACCTCCTTCTGGTAAAATTTATGAAGTTGAGCAGCTGATGGGTGGTGTTTCTTCATTTAAAAAAAATGTTTTTGAGACACATAAATTCTCAACCTATTTTGAAGGTTATGGATTGTATGAAGATGCTGATTTTACATTAAGACTCTCCAAGACTGGAAAATTATACATCAATACTAACGCTCAATTATCACATTTTCATGATGAGTCAGGAAGACCAAATAAATACCAATATGGTAAAATGGTGATAAGAAACGGTTGGTATGTTTGGAGAATTAAATACCCTAAGCCATCATTAATTTCTAAAATGAAATGGAATGCTATTGTTTGGCTCTTGATTATCATCAGATTTTCCAATATATTTACCACTATTAAGCGACGAGAAGCTTTTACTGAAAGCATTGGAAGAACTGTGGGTTGGTTTAGTTTATGGTTTAATAAACCAAAACATGACAACTTTTAGTTTTATTAATTTCGCTTTAAATCTAAATAATGATTCAAAACAAAAACATTGCCATTGTTGGTGCCAATAGTATTTTAGGACAAGCTATTTATGAAAGGCTGTTCAACGATTATAATGTTTTTCAGGTTTATCATTTCAATACAAATAATATTAAGCATAATGTCAATCTGATTCAAATAGATGAGTTTATAAAAACCGATTTGCCTTTTGAAGTGATTTATTTTATCGGCTCTGTTATTAGTTTTGAAGAAGATGTATTAACGTTGCAGCGCATTTATCAAACCAATGTTCATTTGATTAAAGAAATTTCGAGCAAGTTTGTAAATTCAAAGATTGTTCATGCATCTTCTGTTTCGGTTTATGAACTAACAAACAAAATCATAAAGGAAGAAAGTGGGGTTTTACCAAAGAATAGCTATGCTATGTCAAAACTTTGGGCCGAACACATTGTCAATAATCATCATGGAGGTGGCGTAAATGTTCGTATTTCATCATTATTTGGCGTTGGAATGAAAACCAATACTTTTTTACCTAGAATAATCAATGATGCTATTCAAAATAAAGAAATAACAGTGTATGGGGATGGCAGTCGGAGGCAAAATTATATCAGTGCCGTAGAAGCCTCTGAGTATTTTTGTAATGCATCGAGTTATTCTAGTAAAGTGCCATTATTAGCAACGGCTAAACATTCTTTTTCTAATTTGGAAGTGGCTCAAATGATTGCTCAAATTATCCCAGAAGTCAAAATTGTTTTGAAAGGAAAAGATACTTCAGCTAGTTTTATTTATGATAACAATTTTACCAATCAGCAATTAAAAATTAACCGGGAATATTCATTTATTGAATCGATAAAAGCCGTTGTATTATGGAGTCAAAAACAGTATTAGTAACCGGAATTGGGGGCAATGTAGGACAAGGAATATTAAGAAATATCAATTCTCTACAATGGCCTATAAAAGTGGTAGGTTGTAATGTTACTGAATTCTCTTCTGGTAATTATCTTTGTGATGTAAGTTATAAAGTTCCTTACGCATTTGATGAAAATTATATAGCAGAAATAAACAAAATTATAACTAAAGAAAATATTGATCTTATAATCCCATCAACCGATTATGAAGTATATCATTTGGCGGTGAACAAAGATAATATTAAGGCAGAAGTAATCGTTTGCGATGCGAGTGTGGCTCAACTATTTTTAGACAAATACTTAACGTATAAATGTTTTTTTGAAAATAAAATTCCCTTTGCTAAATCATGGCTTCCTAAAGAATTTGATTTTTCGTGTGCTGACTATATTGCAAAACCAAGAGAAGGAAGAGGTTCAAGAGGAATTCTAATCAATCCTGAAACTCCTCAAAAGTTAGGGGATAATTATATGATTCAACCGCTTCATAAAGGCATAGAGATTACAACCGCTGTTTATGTCAATAAAAAAGGAAAATTACACGGACTTTTTTCAATGGAAAGGCAATTAGAAAACGGAACGACTTCTCAAACAATCGTTAACAATAATTATGATTTTGAGTTTAAAAATATTGCCCAAAAAATAATTGATTTGGGAGGCATTAGAGGGAGTTTTAATCTGCAAAGTATAGTTGATGAGAACGGTACTATTTTCCCTTTTGAAGTTAATGGAAGAATATCTGGCACAAATTCAATACGTCATAATTTAGGTTTTCAGGACGTGAAATACCTGCTTCAAGAATATTTGTATGACCAAGAGCCCGACACAATTGCTCCCATAAACGGAATAGCTACCCGAATTTACCTTGACATCATTTATAAAGATGCAACAAATTTTGACGATTTGAATAATAAAAACTCAAATCCAACTCTTTATTAAATGAAAAGCAAAATTCAATACATATTATTTGATGTTTCTGGGACATTGTTGCATAAACCTGCTTTGTATGAATCCATTTTAAAAGTACTTAAGGAAAACGGATATAAAGTAACTTTGGAAGGCATAAAACAAAAACATAAGCTGCTTTCGGAGATCATTCATTTTCCAGACAAAACCAATAGAGAATTTTATAAAACATTCAATGCAGAGTTGCTTTATTCTTTGGGGATTTTGCCAAATGAAACTATTCTAGAAGCTATTTTTTCAAGCTGTTCTTATTTGCCTTGGGAAAAATATGAAGATACACAAATTCTTTCTCAGATTGATTTGCCAATGGGAATTGTTTCCAATTTTAATTCAAGTTTAAAAGAAAAATTGCAACTTTTTTTTGGACCAATATTCAACACCGTTTTAGTTTCTGAAGAAGAAGGAATTGCCAAGCCATCATTGGCGTTTTATACAAGAGCCATTGAAAAAATTTCTGTTTCACCCAAAAATATTCTTTATATTGGCGACTCATTAAAACTAGATGTTGATCCAGCAGTGAAGTTAGGAATGAATGCGTTACACATTGATAGAGAAGGCTTTTACCCTAACTCTAAGAACGCTATAAACGATTTAAAACAAATTCTAAATTATCTATAAACATTGAAAAAGTTACTGTCATTAGTTGTTCCGGTTTATTATGAGGAGGAAGTGATTTTGCAATTTCTTAAAGAAACTAAAATTGTTTTAGACGAGCTTCCTTTGGATTATGAGTATGTTTTTGTTGACGATGGGAGCAAGGATAAAACAGTTGCTATTTTAACAGAGCAATCTAAAATAAATGAAAAAATTAAGCTAGTTGTTTTCTCCTACAATCAAGGAAAAGCGGCAGCAATTTCGGCAGCTATAGCCCATGCTAAAGGCAATTATTTGCTTTATATGGATCCCGATTTGCAAGATCCTCCCAATGAGATACCAAGATTTATTGAAGAAATTGAGAAAGGATATGACTTGGTTTGGGGCATTCGTACTGAAAAAAAAGATACCTTTTTGAACAAAATTTTCTCTAAACTTTTTTGGGGCACTTTAAATAAATTTACTGGATTAGACATTCCGAAAGGCATAGCTGTTATGCGTATTTTTAATAGAAGTTTTGCCGAAGAGTTTTTAAAATACCAAGAGGCAAACCGATTTATAGAAGGAATTTTTATTAACATCTCTAAGAATTGGAAAACCATTGAAATAGCTCAAAGAGAGCGTTTTGCAGGAAAAACAAAGTTTAACTTTAAGAAAAAAATGCAATTGGCTTTTGATGCCATTTTTGACTTTTCAGAGTTGCCTTTAAAAATGGCAGTTAGGCTAGGGGTTGCATTTTCAATTATTGGTTTTTTAGGATTGTTTGTATTATTGATTTTGAAACTGTGTTTTGTACAATTTCAATCAGGCTGGCCCTCTATAATTGCTGCTATAGTTATTGGTTTTGGGCTTCAATTGTTTTTTTTAGGTATAGTATCATTATATGTTGGAAGAATTTATAAAGAAGTTAAAAGAAGACCTATTTATTCGATAAAAACAAAAATTAATTTGTAATGAAAAGAATCCTTGCTATTATAGGAGCTGGAGATTTAGGACAGCAAATAGCTCATTTTGCTATTACCGATCAACATTATGATGAGGTTGTTTTTTTTGATGATTTCTCTACGAATAAAACTATAAACGGGCACAAAGTAATTGGTAAAATAAGCGATGTTTATGATGCTTATAAAAACAAAATTTTTGACGAACTCTTAATCGGAATTGGTTATAAACATCTTGGTTTCAGAAAGGAAGTTTACACTCAATTTGAAAATAAAATCCCTTTTGGGAAAATAATTCATTCTACCTGTTGGGTAGATAAAACAGCGACTGTTCATCAAGGCTGTTTTATTTATCCTAATTGCAGTATTGATGCTCATGCCACAATTTATAACAACACCATACTCAATATTAACTGTTCGATTTCACATCATAGTTCTATTGGGTCTCATTGTTTTTTATCGCCAAGAGTGGCAATGGCTGGTTTTGTTACGGTAGAAGAACAATGCATTATTGGAATAAATGCTACTATAATAGATAATATTAAAATTGCTAAAAAAACTCAAATAGGTGGCGGAGCAGTAGTTATAAATGATATTATAAATAACGGATTGTATGTTGGGAATCCTGCCAAATTAATTAGATAAATGATACCATTCAACAAACCTTACTTTACAGGAAAGGAAACCCACTACATTGAAGATGCTGTTTCTAGAGGCAAAATATCTGGAAATGGTTATTATACCCAATTATGTCAATCTTTTTTTGAACAAAAATATGGTTTTGCCAAATGTTTATTAACGACATCTTGTACAGATGCTCTTGAAATGGCCGCCATTTTAATTGATATTAAAGAGGGTGATGAAGTTATTATGCCATCTTATACTTTTGTTTCTACAGCCAATGCTTTTGTTTTAAGGGGTGCTAAAATTGTTTTTGCTGACAGTAAAGTTGATCATCCCGGTATTGATGAAGATAAATTGGAATCCCTTATTACTTCAAAAACAAAAGCTATAGTTCCAGTGCATTATGCTGGAGTGGCTTGTGATATGGATAAGATTATGAGTTTGGCACAACAATACAATTTATATGTTATTGAAGATGCAGCTCAAGCGATTGACAGTTTTTATACTGGAAGAGATGGAATTAAAAAACCATTAGGTTCAATAGGGCATTTGGCCGCTTTTTCATTTCATGAAACTAAAAATATTATCTCAGGTGAAGGAGGGATGCTGGTAATAAATGATAAAAAATTTGCTGATAGAGCAGAAATCATTTGGGAAAAAGGAACAAATCGTTCCGCCTTTTTTAAAGGTGAAGTTGATAAATACGGTTGGGTAGATATTGGTTCCAGTTTTTTGCCTTCTGAGATTATAGCAGCCTTTCTTTGGGCTCAATTAGAAAACTTAGAGGATATTCAAAAAGTAAGAACATTACTTTGGGAAAAATATAATGAAGTTTTGCAAAATTGGTCTTTGGATAATGAAATTCAGTTACCAGTAATTCCAAATTATGCTACTAATAATGGACATATGTTTTATATTGTTTGTAAAAATGTAGAACAAAGAACTACAATCATTGAAAAGCTAAAAAGCAAAGGTGTTCATTCGGTGTTCCACTATATAAGTTTGCATCTTAGTCAGTTTAATAAAGACAATGAATTTATTCCTGAATTGAAAGAATGTGATAGATATTCAGACTGTTTATTACGTTTGCCAATGTATTATGAATTACCTATAGATGAAGTTATAGATAAATTGATAAGATAATTACAATTTTGGAATCACTCTTATGGTGCCGTAAAGCATAATGGCAAAAAACATTAAATAGTTAATTTGGAATATATATTTTGACATTTTTTCCTTTATTTCTAATTCACTAAAATAGATTATTGTCATGATGAACATGGGTAATAACCATCGTAATTCAATGTAATAAATGATGATAAAACAAAAAAGCATAAACATCATCAATGTAATAAACGGAATATAAAGTTGTGTATAGTCAAATTTTCTTTTAATAACTAAGGTGTAAAACGAAAATATAAAAACAATAATAAGTGGAAAACCACTAAGTCTTATCGATTCTAACATAGCATAATAGAAATTTTTAAAAGTTTCTATTATGGTTAACTTTAAATCAAAAAAGATACTTTGAAGTGTGGATTTAGGTAAAGAATTAGGACCATTTTTAGCTAAATAAGCATCAGTTTCTTCCCAACTAGGATGATTAAATTTGGTTAACTTATTATCATTAACTAATAATTGAGCTAAGTATTGTCGTTGAGCCCAATTAGAATGGAATTCTTTTGGAGGTAATTTATTATCGTAACACAGTTTTTTATTTGAAATTAAACTCGGTATATTTATTATAATAAGGATTCCCAATAAAAGTAAAGGAGCATTTTTTTTTTCGAAAATAGTAATATGTTTTCTTTTCAATAAAAAGAAAGTAATAACTATTGCTGGCAT
>CANJDA010000044.1 GCA_947472705.1 Flavobacteriaceae bacterium | reverse complement strand
TAAAGGATATCTATATTGATTACTTAAATTTTGCCCATCTGATTTTTCCCAAATGCGTTCCCCAGATAGGCCGTCTTGACCTCCATGACCTAGATAGTTAAAGACTAAAGAACCTTTTTCAAAAGCAGCAAAAATTTCCTCACGGGCTTTTGGGTAACGTTTACCACCTGCGGATGTTTCTTCTTCATAGGAGTCTAATAATATTTTTTTGAAATTGATAAAAGGTTTTTGACTCACAATAACATCAGTTAAATTGTTTTGAGTAGATTGTAATGAAGCATCAGATGTTTTATCACTATCATCAGCAATGGCAACATAATTATTTCTCCAACTTCCGTAAGATTTTAAATCGTAGTATTCAATAACTTTATTTACCATTTCATCAGCTTGCTGTGTACTGCTTACAATCATTCTTCCGTTTGCGATATCTATACCGGAGAAATAACTAAAAGCATTTCCTTCATTAGCATCCATGCATCCATAAAAATCATCGGAAGCAAATGAAGCTTCTCCCTCGGTATAACTATTTAATGCATGGTAAATGGGAACTATGTTGGTGTTATTAGAAATTCGGTCTTTAAAATCATAGGAAGCATCTCCAAAAAGATTTAGATATTTTACTCTTTTATCAGTTGAAGAAGCATTTATATAAACATATTTCACAAAATTTCTAATGGCAGCTATGTCTTGTTTTCCTGAGCCAAATTCTTGATAAATGGTTTCTGTAGTGACAACTTTTACATTCAAAGCAGAATAGTTCCTATGAAAATTTGCTAGTTTTTCAGCTTGAACTTTTAAAAAATCGGGAGTGATAATTAAATAATCTACATCTTGAAATTGACCCTGAGCATTATTGAATATGGTTCCTTTTAAGTTTTGGTTATTAACTTTTGTTTTAGTGTCTCTTAATGGAGTATAATAATCGTTTGCATCAACAATAATATATTTTCTAATTTCTCCTAAATCTGATTTAAAAGAAAAGGTGTTTAGACCAGCGTTAGATACTTTAGTAACATTGTAAATGTCATTTATGTCCCAAACTTGGGTTACCGAAGAAGCATTAGTTATTTGATATTCCCCAATTCCAATTAGAGTGGAGGCATCATCATATTGAAATCGATATTGTTTACCATTTCCTTTTAAATTGCTTTTTGCTTTAATAGATATATAATCTAAAAAACCTTTTGAACCAGGCACACTATTATTATTATAGGTGAGTTTAACTATTACATCTCCAGACGATATTGAAACTCCGTTCGAAAAAGTTTGTTCTATTGCCTCTATACTGCCGTTTGTGGCTAAAGCTCCAAAATTCATTGTACCAACCAATTGATTGTTGGCTTCTATTTTGAATGATGTTGGGGTAAAAGCTGCTGTAGCGGCATGAGTAGTTACCTCAATTGGAGATGAAGTAATAATATTTGGGAAACTAAATCTGAATTCCTGCTCATTATCTACGCTAAATTGTTCGCCGAACCATATTCGACCAAGTTTAGCAATATTTACTTCATCAATTTCATGGAATTGATAATCATCATATGTCGCAATTGATGTAGTGGCAGCTCCTGTTGGTTGTATTAGTTCGGGAATTCTTTTTCCATCATCACCCTGAACGGTGACATAATAATAGGACTTGTCTGCATAAATATTAAGAAAACTTAGGTAGTCATCATTCCAGTTATCCATACCTTCAGCATAAAACAAGATATAATCTTGGTCGTCAAACTGTCCATCTTCTTCCCCAATAAATTGTATAGCGTTTTCGGCTAAATCCATTGGATAATAAGTACCGTTTAAAAGCGGCAACATTTTACCACCATTGCCATAAATTTTAATTTTTCTAGGATCAACATTAGTATTTAAACCTAATCCTTGTAAAAAACTTTTCGAAATTTTATAAACTCCCGATTTTTGAACATAAAAACGATACCAGCTACCAGTATTTAATACGGAGTTTTCTATGGCAGTAACATTATTAACTGCTAATGGGGCTTTGTTTGATTGGTTTTGTGAGACTGAATAAGTAAAAGAAACCAATTTTTTATATAAATTTCCTTCTCTGATAATTGGAGTAATAGATATTTGGCCAAAATAATTGTCTCGGGCAGTGCTATTTTTAATAGAGTACTTGAAAGAGTTCGGAATGTCTTTGATTGATAAATCACCTAATTGACTTTCTGTTATTGGCTCAAAAACGGTATTAGTTAATTGTAAACTATTTTCGTTAACAGGATTGTTAAGTTTAATTTGTAATGAATAATTTATTTTTTTTGAATAGGAATCAAATTGAAAATTTTCAATATTAAATTGGGGAATCGAAAAAAAATAATCCCCATAGGAGAATTCTTTTTTATCAGTCCACTTCAAAGAAATAGATCCCTGCTCTTGAGCCATAGCAATAAATCCGCTTAAAAACAGAATAAGGGTTGTAATTATCTTTTTCATATCACATAGTAAACGAATTTTTACTCAAAATAGTATAGAAAGCGTAAAAAAAATATTTTTTAAGTCAAAATACAATAAAACTTTTAAATTTGCGTTATATATAAAATCGTCTAGAAAGGCGAATTTAGTATTATTTAAAAAAATGTGTTGCAATTTAATCCTTAATTCTTATATTGCGCCACGAAATTTATTACCTACTAAGAGTATGAAAGTAAACAAAATTATTGCTGTAAAATTATTGCTATCATTAGTAATAATAGTTGGTTTTACTAGTTGTAGTAAGAAGTCCAGTTCTGCTGGCGGTTCCAGAGCTACTGGTTGGAAAATCAACGATAAAAAAGGAGGTTTTCAGTATGCTTCAAAATATAAAAAGCAAGCAACTGGACCTGGTTTAGTGATGGTAGAAGGAGGAACATTTACCATGGGTAAAGTAGCAGATGATGTGATGCACGATTGGAACAATACTCCAAATCAACAACACGTAATGTCATTCTACATGGATGAAACCGAAGTTACTAATGTAATGTATATGGAGTATTTAGATTGGTTAAAAAGAGTTTTCCCTCCAGACCAAGAAAATTACAAAAATATATATGAAGGAGCTTCCCCTGACACGCTTGTTTGGAGAAATAGATTAGGTTATAACGAAACTATGACTAATAATTACTTGAGACACCCAGCATATGCTGAGTATCCTGTAGTTGGGGTTAACTGGATTCAAGCAACAGAATTTTCAAAATGGAGAACTGAACGTGTAAACGAGAAAATGTTAGAGGATCAACGTTACTTGAAAAAAGATGCCAAAGTAACAGATGAGAGCGCAGATAAAGTATTTAGTACAGAGGCTTATTTAGCATCTCCTTCAACTTCTATGGGAGGTGATGAAAAATTAGTTCTTAAAAGAGGACAAAAACCTGGTGCAGCTCCAAAAGCTGCGGCGGCAGGATCAACTAATACACAAGGGAATAGCCCTAAAAATGTATACGCTCAAAGAACCTCAGGGTTGTTTTTACCAGAATACAGATTGCCAACTGAAGCAGAATGGGAGTATGCTGCCGCTGCTGACGTAGGTCAAAGAGAGTACAATGCTTACAAAGGACAAAAGAAATATCCATGGTCAGGAAGTTATACCCGTTCAGGGAAAAGACAAGTTAGAGGTGATCAATTGGCTAACTTCAAACAAGGAAAAGGAGATTACGGTGGAATTGCTGGTTGGTCAGATGACGGAGCGGATATAACAAACAAGGTTAAATCTTATCCACCAAATGATTTTGGTTTATATGATATGGCTGGTAATGTTGCTGAATGGGTTGCCGATGTATACAGACCTATGGTAGATGATGAAGCCAATGACTTCAACTACTACAGAGGAAATGTGTATATGAAAAACAAAATTGGCGATGATGGTAAAGTAGAATTAGTTACTGCCGAAACTCAAAAATTTGACACTTTATCTAATGGTAAAATTGTTTCAAGAAATTTCCCTGGGCAAATTGCTCAAGTTCCTGTTGATGATAAAGAAACTTATTTAAGACAAAACTTTGACAAATCTGATAATAGAAATTATCGTGATGGAGATAAACAATCTACAAGATATTTTAAATTTGGAAGTTCTGAAGAAGGTGACGAAAAAGGGAAAATGACAGACAGCCAAAGAATGTATGATTCTCCAAAACATAATGTTTCAACTGACAGTTTGGGGAATATGATTAAAAAGTATGACAAGTCAAATAAAAGAACTACTCTAGTAAATGATGATGTTAGAGTTTACAAAGGAGGTTCTTGGAGAGATAGAGCTTATTGGTTAGATCCAGCACAAAGAAGATACTTCCCGCAAGATATTGCAACAGACTACATCGGATTTAGATGTGCAATGTCTAGAGTTGGACCAAAAGCAGACAAAAAGAAAAGAGCAAGAAACTAATATAGTTCTTCATTAATACCAAAAAAGCCCTAATTTTAAGGGCTTTTTTATTTTAATATACTTTGTATGACCATTAAAGATATACACAAACTATTTCTGACTTGTAATAAGGTTTCTATAGACACTCGGAAAATTGAACCAAGTTCATTTTTTGTTGCCATTAAAGGAGAACGATTTGATGCTAATACTTTTGCTAAAGAAGCACTAGAAAAAGGCGCCAGTTATGTACTAATTGACAATTCAGAATATTATATTGATAACCGAACAATTTTGGTTGACGATAGCTTAAAAACACTTCAGGAATTGGCAAAATTCCATAGGCAGTATTTAAAACTTCCTATAATTGCTTTAACAGGTAGTAACGGTAAGACTACAACAAAGGAATTAATCAATGTGGTATTATCCAAGAAATTCAAAACAGTAGCAACTATTGGAAATCTTAATAATCATATTGGAGTTCCTTTGACTTTGCTTTCTTTTACTTCTGATACCGAAATTGGAATTGTAGAAATGGGGGCCAATCATCAAAAAGAAATTGAATTTTTATGTGAAATAGCTCAGCCAGATTATGGCTATATTACCAATTTTGGTAAAGCACACCTTGAAGGCTTTGGAGGTGTAGAAGGCGTTATAAAAGGCAAAAGTGAGATGTATGCCTATCTAAAAGATAATCAAAAAAAAGTTTTTGTAAATTTAGATGACGATATTCAAAACAACAAAACGATTGTTTTTGACAGAATAACATTTAGCCAAAATGATAAAACGGCAAATGTATTTATTGAAAAGGTTTCGGCAAATCCATTTGTAAAAGTTAAAGTATTTGATATTGATATTAATTCTCATTTAATAGGCTTGTATAACGCTAATAATATTAATGCGGCAATTTCTATAGGAAATTATTTTGGAGTTGCTATAAATGATTGTAAAGAAGCTATAGAAAGTTATATTCCTGAAAATAATCGCTCTCAATTATTGACCAAAGAATCTAACGAAATAATATTAGACGCTTATAATGCTAATCCGAGCAGTATGAGAGTAGCGTTAGAAAATTTTATCCAACTTGATAAAAATAACAAATTAGTTATTATTGGTGATATGTATGAGTTAGGCGATGAAAGTATGGCAGAGCATAAAGCAATTGTTGATTTCTTAGATCAACAAGCTTCATTTGATTGTTATTTTGTTGGTAAAGATTTCTATGAAAATAGTATTCAAAATTCATACTTCCATTTTTATAAGACATTTGAAGAATTTGCCATACAACTAGAAAAGGCAAAAATTCTAAACAAAACTTTATTAATAAAAGGATCTAGAGGAATGGCTTTGGAGCGGACTCTAAATTATTTATAAATCTAATAAATTGTTTAAATGTTATTTATGTAGATTAAAACACAAATAATGATTTGTTTTTTTAATAATTAGCAACATTTTTAAAATTTTATAGATAGTGTATGTTGGATTATCAGATATCGACTTGTCATTTTTAAAAGTAAATCACCATAACATTACCACAACATTTAAAAAATGGTTTTTTTGCAATAATTTCCATAAACCTCTTTAAAAGCAATTATTTGTGTCATGTTTCTATCAATTTTATAAATTATTCGGTTGTATAGTTTTTATATAGCTTCTTAGAAAATCAAATTAAATCTTCTATTATAACTTTGATTTGAATTAATTAATAAAAAAACATGAAAAAAATTACACTTTTAATTTTCCTTTTGTCTATTTCATTTGGAAATTCACAAACACTTGATGGAACATGGAAAATGAGTCCTCAAGCTGGCGCTTTTGCCGTTGGGCCAACCCAAGGTAGTGGAGCATATTATTCAAACGATGCAGCTTCAATAACAACAAGAGCTTGTTTTTTTGATGATTTGTATGTTTTTAATGCCAATGGTACATTTAATAATGTTTTAGGTTCTCAAACTTGGCTTGAAACATGGCAAGGTGTTGCAGCTGATGGTTGCGGAACTCCAGTAGCACCTCACAATGGTTCAAATGCTGCAACTTGGACTTACAATACAAGTGCAAGTACAATAACACTTTCTGGTGTAGGCGCTTTTTTAGGACTTGCTAAAGATTATAACGGTGGTGAACTTACTAATCCAGCTAATGCTCCTGCATCAATTACTTATAAAGTAACTTCACTTACCAATAGTTTATTGACAGTTGATATACAAGTAGGTGCTGCATTATGGTGGAGATTTATATTGTTAAAACAAGGTGTTCCAACTTGTAATGATGGAATTCAGAATGGAGACGAAACAGGTATTGACTGTGGTGGTTCATGTTCAAATGTTTGTTTAACATCTGATAGTTTTAATGGAACCTGGAAAATGAAACCACAAGTAGCGGCTTTTGCTGTTGGACCTGCTCAAGGTGATGGTTCTTATTATGCTAATGATTTGGCATCAGTAACTACAAGAGCTTGCTTTTTTGACGACGATTATGTATTTAATGCCAATGGAACATTTAATAATGTTTTAGGTTCAGATAGTTGGATTGAAGGATGGCAAGGAGGACCTGACGCTTGTGCAGCACCAGTTGCTCCACACAATGGTTCAAATGCTGCAACATGGACTTATAATTCTGCAGCAAACACTATAACACTTAATGGAGTAGGAGCCTATTTAGGTTTAGCTAAAGCCTATAATGGTGGCGAACTTACTAATCCAGCAAATGCCCCAGCTTCTATAACGTATAAGGTTACTTCAGTAACTTCAACTACTTTAACTTTAGATATCCAAGTTGGTCCTTCTTTATGGTGGAGATTTGTTTTAGCAAAACAAGGTATAGCACCTACATGTAATGATGGAATTCAAAATGGAGATGAAACTGGAATTGATTGTGGTGGTTCTTGTTCTAACGTTTGTTTATCTCAAATTAATCTACCAGTTACTTTTGAAGGGAATACAGTTAATTATACTGTTACCGATTTTGGTAATTGCGTTTCTGAAAAAGTTGTTGACCCAACCAATGCTAGTAATACAGTTATAAAAACTATTAAACCTACTTCAGCACCATTATGGGGAGGTACTACAATTAGTACACCTTCAGGATTCAGTTCTGCCATTCCTTTTACAGATTCAAACAGAAAAATGTACGTAAGTGTTTGGTCTCCAGATGCAGGCATTCCTGTGCGTTTAAAAGTTGAAGATCCTTTAGATCCTTCACATTCTTGTGAAACACAAACAAATACTACTGTGGCAAATGGATGGCAAACTATGGAGTTTGATTTTAATAATCAAGCTTCAGGTACAGCAGCATTCAACTCTGCTTACATTTACAAAAAGGCATCAATTTTCTTTAATTTTGGTACAGATGGAGCAACAGCAGGTGAAAAAACTTATTATTTTGATAATGTAAATTATGGTTCTCCACTTGGAGTTAATGATTTCCAAACTAATAATTTTAAAATGTATCCAAATCCAGCTACTAATATTTTGACATTGAGTAGTAAGAATATGATTGAAAAAGTAACTATATATAATGCTTTAGGACAACTTATTTATAAACAAGATTATTCGTCTAACGAAGTAACTATATCAGTTAGCAATCTGTCTAAAGGTATTTATGTTATTACCTCACAAATAATAGGTAATGAGATAGTAACAAAACAGTTTGTTAAAAAATAAATTTTAGTTAATTAAGTTAAGGAGGCACGAAATAATATTCGTGCCTCCTTTTTTAAATGTATTTGCATTTTTTTAATTTAAGATTCATATACCATAATTTATTTTGAATTCGTATTATTGTAACTATATGGTAACCCAAAAAGCATTTTTTATTAATCAAAAATTATGGCTAATAGCCTTGGTCTTTTTATTTAGTAATAAATTATTAGCCCAAGAACTTCCTCCTATTATCAAATATCAGTCATCAGTTTATGCAGCTGGAAATCAAAACTGGATGATTGCTCAGGATAATAATCATTTTATGTTTTTTGCAAACAATGAAGGATTATTGGAGTTTAACGGATCTAATTGGATTTTATATCCATCACCTAATGAAACTATTATACGATCCGTAAAAGTTATTGATGATAAAATATATACGGGATGCTATATGGAATTTGGGTATTGGAAAAGGGAAAATAGTGGCCAGCTAAAGTATTTTTCATTAAGTAAGAGCATTAAAAATAAAATCTTAGATGACGAGCAATTTTGGACAATCATAAACTTAGATCAATGGGTTCTTTTTCAATCCTTAAATAGAATTTATATTTATGATACAAAATCCAAAAAATTCTCTATAATCACTCCTAAAAGCAGTATAATTAAGGCCTTTAAAACGGAAACAGGAATTTTTTACCAAACTATTTCAGAAGGATTATTTGAAATTGAAAACGGTCAAAGTAAACTTATCTCTAATAATCCAGTTATTCTTAATAATAAAATAGTTGGAATATTTAAATCAAATGAAGGGTTATTGTTATTAACACAAAATCATGGTTTTTTTGAATTGTCAAAAAATGAAGTAGTATATCAAAAAACCAATATTGATGCTGAAATTCAATCAAGTAGCGTATATAGTAGCCAAAAACTCTCAGATGGAGGGTATGTTTTAGGCACCATTTCTAATGGAATTTTTATACTCAATAAAGATAAAAACCTAAACTTTCATGTTACACAAAATAAAGGATTAAGCAATAATACAGCACTTTCTTTATTTGAAGACAATGACAAAAATTTATGGATAGGTTTAGATAATGGGATTAATTGTATCAATTTGCAATCACATATTATGAGTTACTCTGATGATACTGGAATGTTAGGAACTGTATACTGCTCAATAGTTCATAATGGTAAATTGTATATAGGAACCAATCAGGGGCTTTTTTATAAATCCTTTAGAACTGATGAACAGTTTAAATTTGTTCCTGGAACAAAAGGACAAGTATGGTCTTTATACCAATTTGATAGCACCCTATTTTGCGGACACGATTCAGGTACATTTATTATAAATGAAGGTCAGGCTCAAAACATATTTTACAAATCAGGAACATGGAAATTTGAACCAATTCCTGGTAGAAAAGATGTTCTTTTCCAAGGAAATTATTTTGGAATTTCTGTTTTGAAAAAAGAAGGCAATCTTTGGGTTTATAAAAACAAATTAAAAGGTTTCGACTATTCTTCTAAATATTTTGAACTTACTCCAAACCTTGATTTTTATATAAGCCATGAATATAAAGGGATTTTTAGATTCCATGCAGATAAAGAGCTTCAAAATGCCCAAAATGTATTTACTTATAGCAATCCAAAAAAGGGAAAAAATTCAAGCTTGGCTAAATGTAATAATAATATTTATTATGCATTTAAAGAAGGTATTTTTAAGTTAAATCCAGTAGATAAAAAATTTGTTAAAGACAATACTTTAAGTGATATTTTTAAAAAAGGAGAGTATATATCAGGAAAACTGATGGTTGATAAATCAAATAAAATTTGGTTGTTTACTAAGAACTACATCAACTATTTTTCTTCTGGAAAATTAAGCACACAGCTAAAGAAAAATATTATTCCAATTCCGGCTTCACTTACCAATTCAATGTTAGGTTATGAGAACATCAGTCAATTAAATAATTCGACTTATTTAATTGGTACAACAGATGGTTATTACACCCTTAATATAGATGATTTAAGTTTTAAAAATTATAGTGTATCGATTACCTCAATAACCAGTAATAAACTTAATAAAGGTTTTGTTAACTCTTCTATTAGTGAAGAAGGAGAGTTTAAATATGACGAAAATAATTTAACTTTTAGTTATACCGTTCCAGAGTATAATAAATACATTAATGCTGAGTATCAATATTTATTAGAGGGAGTGCAAGATGACTGGAGTGAGTGGAATTCAAAATCATCAGTTAATTTTAAAAATTTATCTTCAGGCACTTATACATTTAAAGTAAGAGCTAAAATAGCCAATTCACAACCTGAAAACATTGCTGTTTATACCTTCACGATTTTAAAACCATGGTATGCAAATAATCTGGCGCTTCTAATTTACTTTCTATTAAGCATTTATTTGGCTTATTTTATTAATAAAAAATATAAAGATTATTATCAAAGACAACGCGAAAAACTAATTGAAGAAAATAATCTTTTATTAGAAATTAAAGAACTTGAGAATAATCAACAATTGATGAAGTTAAGAAACGAGCAGTTAACCAAAGATGTAGATAGTAAAAGCAAAGAGCTAGCAGTTTCTACTATGAACTTGATTAAGAAAAATGAATTATTATCATTGATAAAAGAAGATTTAAAGAAAACCTCTGAGGAAGGAAACCGTAGTTTAAAATCGGTAATTACCACTATTAATAAAAATATTAATGAAGAAGATAGTTGGAATGTTTTTAGAGAAGCTTTTGATAGTGCCGACAAAGATTTTCTTAAAAAAGTAAAACAAGCGCATGCATCATTAACCCCTAACGATTTACGTCTTTGTGCCTATCTTCGATTGAATCTTTCATCTAAAGAAGTTGCGCCTTTACTTAACATTTCTGTTAGAAGTGTAGAGATTAAACGATATCGTTTGCGTAAAAAGATGGATTTGCCACATGAACAAGGTCTTGTTGAGTACATACTTTCGATTTAATTAATTTAAAACTCTACAACTTACCTATACAATAGCTTTACAAAAAGCTTTATTGAAAAAGTATCTTTCCTTTTTATTTATCTATGAAAACAGTATGCTTTTCTATAAATAGGTAGCATTCTTATGATAAATTTAAATTAATATCATTTTTTTTTGATTGTATGTTTTTTGTTGTGGTTGCTTTTATATCGACAACTACAATTAATAGTATTTTTAAAGTTCTTAAAACCAATATTTATTATGAAGCAAAAACTATTATTCATCACTTTTATGTTGATTTCAATTATGGGCTATTCCCAGCAATTTGAACTCAACGGAAAAGTAATTGATGCCAAAACTGGAATACCGCTCTCGGGTGTTAACATTACAATTAAAAATGCTAAAACAGGAATTCAAACTGATTTTGATGGAAACTTTAAATTCTCGAATGTTCCTAATGGATCTAAAGTTGTTTTTAGCTATATAGGCTACAGCGATTATGAATTGGTTGTTACTAAATCTCAAACGCTAACCGTTGATTTAAAAGAAAATAAAAATGCTTTAGAGGAAGTAGTAGTAGTAGGGTATACCTCAAAAAAGAAAAAAGATGTTACAGGTGCTGTTGGATATGTGTCATCTAAGACAATAGATGAACTTCATCCTATTCAAACAGCACAAGCTTTGCAAGGAACAGTTTCTGGAGTTGTCGTTAACTCTGGTTCTGGTGCGCCAGGTTCAGGTTTCTCTATTAATATTAGAGGTGTATCATCAAATTCAAACAATCAACCTTATTATTTGATAGATGGATTTGAAGGAGATATTTCATTGATAAACCCATTAGATATTGAAAGTGTAAGTATTCTTAAAGATGCACAAGCATCTATTTATGGCTCTAAAGCGGCTAATGGAGTAGTTTTAGTAACTACTAAACAAGGAAAGAAGAATTCAAAAACTAAAGTGGTCTTTAACTCTTATATCGGGAGTCAAGAAACTTCAAAAAGGTTAAACTTATTAAATGCAACAGAATATGCATTACTTTTAAATGAAAGTTTTGCCAATAATGGACAAACAATACCATATCCTAATGCAACTGGGCTTGGAAAAGGAACTAACTGGCAAAATGAAGTATTTAAAAAAGCACCTATTTCAAGTAATGATTTTTCAATTTCAGGTGGTTCAGAAAAGATCACTTATGCTTTTAGTGGTTCCAAAATACAACAAGATGGAATAGTTGGGTTAGGTAAATCAGGATTTGAAAGAAGTAATGCTAGAATTTCCTTAGGGGTTGATTTATCACCTAAGTTAAATTTAACTACCAATTTTAATTATCTGGATTATAATCGCCGAGGATTAAATGAAAACGGTATAGGTTCTGTATTGTTTAATGCTATCAATACACCTTCTACCTTATCAGTGTATGATACTAATGGCAATTATACTTTAGTGCCAGATACTCCTGGTTATGGTAATGAAGTTATAAATCCTCTGGCTCAAATAGAAAACACCTATAATAGTTATAATCAAAAGAAAATTTTTGGTAATATGGTTTTGCAATACAAACCTATAAATGATTTTAAAATTACCACTAGGTATGGTTTTAATTCAGCTAATGATGTAGGTAAAACATTCTACAAACAAGTGTTTTATGGTAATTCAAAAGTATTTAATGTAGATAGAAGTAGCGTGTCTCAAAAAGCAACTCGTTTTAGTGATTTTACTTTTGATTTATTTGGAGAATACGAAAAAACATTTTATGAAAAACATAAAATAAAAGTTAACATAGGAGGAACCCTATTTGAATCAAAAGGAGAAGGATTATTTGGAACTGGATATGATGTACCAAACAATTCTTGGGAATTTGCAGATATTCAATTAGCAAATGGAGCTCCACCACCTGGAGTTATAACATCAGGTTCATATAAATCTACTCCATATAAGAGACCGTCTTTATTTACCACAATCGACTATGACTTTAAAACTAAATATTTGGTATCGTTTATTTTTAGACGTGATCAATCTAGTACATTTTCATCAAAGCATAGTGTAGCATTTTTTAAATCAATATTAGGTGGTTGGGTTGTTTCTCAAGAAGATTTTTTTAAGAAAGATGGCTTGATTAACTTTTTAAAAATCAGAGGTAGTTATGGAACTTTAGGAAACGATAATAGACGAACTACTTATGCGGCTAGTTTGACAGGTGAAGGAACTTATGTCTTTAATAACACATTGGTGAATGGAGTAGCTGTTGGACCTATATCTAACGATGATCTAATATGGGAAACAGATACTAAAATTGATTTAGGTGTTGATTTAAAAATGTTGAATAATAAAATAGAAATCACGGCTGATTATTTTAATGACACCCGTACAGATTTAATAATTGGAGGAACACCTATATCAGGTATAAATGGGGGCTATGCACCAGGTTCTGGAGCACCAGATGTAAATGCTGGTACTGTTAAAAATAAAGGTGTCGAGTTTGCTATAAATTATAAAAATAATGACAATCAATTTAAATATGAGTTTGCCTTTAATATTACATCAATTAATAATAATGTTACAAAAGTTAACAATCAAACAGGCTATGTTGAAAGTGGATCATTTGGCATAGGTCAATTACCTCCAACAAGAATGGTTGTAGGCCAGCCTATTGGAGTATTTTATGGTTTACAAACTGATGGAATATTTCAAAACCAAGCAGAAATTGATGCTGCACCAGCACAAAATTTTGGAACTTCAGTAACTTCTCCAGGTGATTTTCGATTTAAAGATATTAATGGAGATGGTGTAGTAAACATAAATGATAGAACCTATATCGGGAAACCAATAGCTGATTATACATTGGGATTCAACTTAAATTTCAAATACAAAGGATTTGATTTTATTTCTTATGCATATGCCTCTGTGGGTAATGATATGATACGAAACTATGAAAGGTCTGAAAATAAATTGAATAGATTAAATTACACTTTAGACAGATGGACTGGAGAAGGAACTAGTAATTCGGTACCAAGAGTCACAACGGGTGCAACCAATAATAATTTATTTTCAAATTTCTATGTTGAAGATGCTTCTTTTTTAAGAATTCAAACTGTACAATTAGGATATTCAATTCCTAATAAAATTATAGAAAAAGTGGGTATTTCAAAACTAAGATTATATGCCTCTGCTAATAATCTTTACACGTTTACTAAATACAAAGGCTATGATCCAACAGCAAATTCAGGAGACCCAATTTCAGGTGGTATAGATTATGGTTATTAT
>CANJDA010000043.1 GCA_947472705.1 Flavobacteriaceae bacterium | reverse complement strand
TAGTTTATTTGACACCACTTTTAGGAGGATACTTGTGTGACAAATATTTAGGTAACCGAAGAAGTATTGTTATTGGAGGTTTGTTGATGGCTTTAGGGCAGTTCTGTATGTTCTTAAGTGCTTCAGCTGGAGCCAATGGAGGCGTGGCCATTATGTGGATGGGATTGACTGCTATCATTATCGGAAACGGGTTTTTCAAACCGAATATATCAACGATGGTTGGGCAATTGTATCCTGCTAATGACAGAAGAATAGACAGTGCTTTTACTATTTTCTATATGGGAATTAACTTAGGAGCTTTCTTTTCTCCATTAGTTTGTGGTTCAATGGATTTCAAGTGGGGCTTCTTAGCAGCTTGTATCGGAATGTTGTTAGGCTTAGTAGCTTTTGTATTCGGGCAAAAAAAATATCTTGTTTCTGAAGAAGGAAAACATATTGGTTTAGCAGTTAAGAAATTGGATGCTAAAAGTATTGGAATGATAATAGGTTCTATTGCAATTATTTTCTTTATGTTAAATTTCAAGCAAATGTTTAACAGTGATGTGGATATTATCAGTTATTTTATTTACGGTTCGATGGTAGCAATGCCACTTATCATTTTTAGTGATAAGAGTTTGTCTAAAATAGAAACACAACGTATTACCGTAATTTTTATACTAGCCTTTTTTGTTATTTTCTTTTGGGGAGCATTTGAACAAGCAGGAGCATCTTTAACATTATTTGCTGATAGACAAACGGAAAGAACATTATTTGGTTGGGAAATGCCAGCATCTTATTTTCAATCTGTAAATCCATTAGCAGTTATTGCACTTGCTCCAATTATGACTATTGTTTGGGGATTTTTGTATGCAAGAAAATTAGAACCATCATCTCCTAAAAAAATGGCAATTGGATTGGGATTAGTAGCAATGGGATATGTAGTCATAGCGATTGCGGTTAAAGGTTTAGGTTTAGGAGAAAAAGTTTCAATGTGGTGGTTGATAGGTCTATATGTTATCCATACTATTGGGGAATTATGTTTATCTCCAATTGGATTGTCTATGGTTTCAAAATTGGCACCATTACGATTATCTTCATTAATGATGGGGACTTGGTTTTTGGCCAATGCTGCTGCCAATAAATTTGCAGGAACCTTAAGCGCTTTAATTCCAGGAGGAGAAGATGGAAGCGGAGGAGCAACCCACTTCTTAGGTTTCCAAATTACAAACCTTTATGAATTTTTCATTCTGTTTATCATAATGTCAGGAACAGCGGCAGCTATATTGTTTGTACTAAGTTCTTGGTTAGAAAAAAGAATGCACAATGATCATGTTGAAGGGGTTGATTTAGAAGTAGAAAACAGATAATACATTTGTATAAAATATTTTTTTATATCTTTCAAACCTCCAAGAAATCTTGGGGGTTTGTTTTTTTAAATTATAGACGATGAGCGACAAATTGACATTAGACGAAATTCAGAATTTTGAGGGAAAATATCCAAAGCAATTATGGTATTTGTTTTTCTCCGAAATGTGGGAACGATTTAGTTTCTATGGCATGAGAGGTATGTTGGCAGTGTTTATGGTGAGTCAATTAAATATGGATGCAACCACAGCCAATCTTCAATATGGAGCTACACAAGCATGGGTTTATGCTTTTACTTTTATCGGAGGTTTATTTGCAGATAAAATTCTGGGATTAAGAAAATCACTTTTTTGGGGTGGTATTTTAATGATCATCGGAAGTGTGATTTTAGCTGTTAGCCCAAAAGATTTGTTTTTTACAGGGATTGGTTTTTCAATTGTAGGTACAGGCTTCTTTAAACCAAATATATCCTCTATGGTTGGTCAATTATATAAAGATGGTGACGTTAGGCGGGATGCAGGATTTTCGCTTTTCTATGCCGGAATTAATCTTGGTGCTTTGCTCGGTGGATATGTTTGTATTGCTGTTGCAAATGGAAATCTTTGGACTGGATTTGTACCTGAAAACCTTCGTTGGAATTACGCTTTTGGATTTGCAGCAATAGTAATGTTCATTAGCTTAGTGACATTTACACAAACTCAAAAAAGTTTAGGAGAAATTGGATTATCTCCATTAATGAATATCGAGAAATCAAAAAGGAAAGCTTATGAAGTTATAACCTATATCGGTTCCATAATACTAATTCCGATCATAATTTTAATGGTAGCTAATACAGTTTATACCGATTATTTTATGATGATAATTGGACCAGTATCAGTACTTTATTTGTTTTATGAAATGCGAAATTTTTCAGTTACTGAGAAAAATAAATTATGGGCAGCTTTAGTCTTTATTATTTTCTCCATTTTCTTTTGGGCTTTTTATGAACAAAGCGGAGGTTCTTTAAGTTTATTTGCCGCTAATAATTTACAAAACAAATTGCTTGGAGTAACAGTTGATCCAAATGGAGTGAATAATTCTTCAGGTGCTTTATTTGTAATAATCTTCGCTGCTTTGATAGGAATAATATGGATTTGGATGGCAAAAAGAAAAATAGAGCCTAACACTGTTGTTAAGTTTGGTTTAGGATTTTTGTTTCTTGCAGGCGGTTTTTGGTTATTTTATTACACTAAATTTTTTGCAAATCCTGATGGAAAAACCTCTCTAAATTTATTCACTTTTGGGTGGTTTGTGATTACTTTTGGAGAGTTATGTTTGTCTCCAATAGGAATGTCAGCCATGACTAAATTATCACCACAAAAAACACAAGCAGTAATCATGGGAATGTGGTTTTTGGCTAGTGCTTACGGGCAATATTTTGCAGGTTTGCTAGGAGCTAATATTGCTGAAGCATCTGAGAATTCTTCTAATTTAGAGAAACTTAATGTGTATGCTGATGGCTATTATCAATTAGCTTTATATGCTCTTATTGCTGGTTTACTATTAATCCTGATTTCACCTTTTGTGAAAAAATTGATGCAGGATGTAAAATAAATTACTTAAATTTAGGCACTGTTTTTGATAACATGTGAGGAATCATAATTAAAAAATTATTACAAAAATGAAAAAATTAGCTATTACTTTATTCCTAATCTTAGGTTCGTTAACCATACAAGCACAAGAATTAACTTGGCAAACGGATATGAACAAAGCCATGGAAATTTCTAAGAAATCTAAAAAACCTTTATTGTTATTTTTTACAGGTAGCGATTGGTGTGGTTGGTGTATGCGATTGCAAAAAGAAGTTTTAAAAACTCCTGAGTTTGCTAAATGGGCTGAAAAAAATGTGGTTTTAGTAGAATTAGATTATCCAAGAAGAACACCACAATTACCAGAAATTCAAAAACAAAATCAAGAATTGCAACAAACATTTGCTATTCAAGGTTTTCCAACTGTTTGGTTTGTTAACGCTTCTAAGAAAGACGGCAAAATTAATTTAGAAAAATTAGGCAGTACTGGTTATGTTGCTGGTGGTCCAAGTGCTTGGTTAGCAGGAGCAGACGAAATCTTAGGCAAAAAGAAATCATAATTTAGAAATTACAACTTATAAAATCCCTCTTCATTAGTATTATGAAAAGGGATTTTTTCTTTTATACAGGTTGCTTTCCAAAGTTTTGTATAACTCTTAAAATTAGATCCATCTGCTATTATTATTTTAGGATGAATGGTTTTTAGTAATCGTCTCATGTTTAGTTTTGGAGATTGAGATATTATAAGTATGTCAGGATAAATCCTATTTGAATAAATCGCTGAGCTATCAATAAGTAATATTCTTTGATGTTTGAAATATATTAGATTTGGCAACGATTTTTTTTCTTTTGCAAAACAAAAATTCCCAGTTAAATAGGTTTGAATTAATAAATTATTTTCAATATTTCTCAAAATACTATCATTGCTGTAAACAGTTACTTTTTTCCCTGTTCGCTCCGTGATAATGCTATTCCTTCTACTATAAAAAACAATCAGTTCATTTTCATTTAAGGTTTTGTTTTTTTGGATAATAAAAATTATTTGCAAAACTACTATACTTGAAAGGGTTACTATTAATCTATTAAATTTGGGTATTTTAATCCAAAAGATTATTAGAATAATCACTAAATAGGAATCCCACAACATTTCTTTTGAAAAAGATATATTTCTTATTACAAAACTATCTAATGAGGCTACCCAATGAATAATACTATTTAAAAGAATAATTAAATAGGTTACAATTTTTGCCAAATAATAAGGAATCGGGCAGAAAATGGCAATCACAACAACTAAAACTCCAACAGCCATTATGACACCAATTAATGGAAGTATTAGCAAATTTGTTACAAAAAATAAACCAGGAAATTGATGAAAATAGTAAATACTCAATGGCATTGTTCCTATTTGTGCCGCGAAGGATACAGTAATAATGTTCCAAAAATAGCCAATAATTTTATTTTTTGGTTGCCAAATTTGGGATAAAACGGGTTGGAACCAAATAATAAAAAACAAAGCTAAATAACTCAGTTGAAAACCTACGTCAAAAAGAAATGAAGGTTTGAACAATAATATTAATAGGATAGATACAATAAGTGTATGATAAACAGCTACAGTCCTCCTTAAATGAAGACCTATGGCCAAAAAAGAAAACATAGTAACTGAACGAACAATAGAAGGTGAAAGTCCAGCCAAGATTGCAAATGACCATAATGCTATAACTAGGAGCAATAGTTTCAATAATGAACCATTTCTGGAATTTGGAATAGGCTTTAGTAAAAAGGTAATGAACAACAATATAAAGCCAACATGTAAACCAGAAACAGACAATACATGTACTGCGCCAGCATATTGATAATCTTTCAAAACTTCGGAAGAAATATCTTGTTGCTGTCCAAGAATTAAAGCATTTAAAACATATAACTCTTCTTTTGGAATATCAGAATGTTCTAAATTGTTTATGATTTTATTTCTAAAATTTGAAAAGCCTGCCCATAAACTCGGCTCGTATTTACCGATCTTAATTTGATTAGGTTTGGCATATACTTGAGCATAGATTTCTTGATTTTCTAAATATTTTCCATAATCAAATAGGTTGGGATTGAAAGGCTTTTTGTTTCTAATAACAAATCCGTTTATTAGTAAGTGCTTACCGATAATATAATTTTGATTTGTGTTTTTCGAAATGTTGAGAATTACTTTCCCAAAGCTATTTTTTGAATCAAGTGTTTTTACCGAACAAGTAAACCGAAGATTTTTAGTAGTGCTTTTTAGTTTTTCTAACAATACTAAATGCAACTGGTGTTCACTATCAAAATTAGGTAGTTGATGAGAGTAATGATTGGAATGCAAAGTTTCTTTATGAACCATAGCCGTTGAAATTCCAACTATAGTGGCGGTAAGTATAACAAAATATCCAAAAACATGTCGATGTTTTCTTGTCTTTTCAAAAACAAAATGGCTAACCACTATTCCAGAAAAACAAATAAGATAAATCACAATAACATAAAGCAAGGAAAGTTTAATCATTTGAAATAAAAGAATTCCAAATAAAAAACCAAAACCTATTTTTGTTAAAGGAAATTGTAGGATTTTCACGTCACTAAAGTACATGAAAAAATTCAAAAATGAAAGAAAATTATTCTATAATTCTGCTAAGCTGAACAAAAGTCCTTTTGTAGTAAGGTTCATTCATAGATGAAATTACTACACCGCTTTGTGTTGAAGAGTGTATAAATTTTACGTCATCACCATTGACTTCCACAACCATTCCAACATGATTTATTCGATGTTGACCGCGGTTGATAAAGAAAATCAAGTCGCCTTTTTTGGCATTCTGCAAGTCAATTTTTGTACCAATATCTGCCATTTCATTAGAAGAACGAGGCAAGGTAATGTCAAATTTTTTAAAAGTAGAATAAATCAAACCAGAACAATCAAAACCGTTTTTTGTAGTACCACCTGCATGATAAACGATGCCTAAATTATCAGAAGCAACATTTATTAACTGTTCTGCAACATAGCTTTCACTTTCGTCACTTATAATAATATCAGTTTCGTTTTTTGTGTTAAGTATGTTTCTTTTTTTTGGGTCGGTATTCTTAGGGTCAGTTATAGTTCTTTTAACCGAATCAAGAGCAATGTTTGGATGTAAATCATTTTTTTTGTTTAAAACAACACCCTTTATCCCATTTGCTGCCAACACACTGTTGCTGCAAATAATTAATAAAAATGCTATTTTAAATAAGTTTCTCATCCATTAAAGTTGACTGCAAATATACCACTTAAAAATCCAAAACCAATTATTTCAAGTCATTTAAGATTAATTTAGCAGTTTTGGCACTGGCACCAATACCTCCTAATTTCATTTCTAAATCGTCATATTTTTCCAAAATCACCTTCCTATTATTGGATTCTAAAAGTTTTGACAATTCAGCTTTCAAGTTTTTACGGTTGCATTTATCTTGAATTAACTCGGTTACCACTTCTTCATCCATAATTAAATTTACTAATGAAATGTATTTCAAAGTAATGATGCGCTTTGCAATTTGATAGGATGCCCAACTCCCTTTATAACAAACCACTTCAGGCACTTTGAATAAGGCAGTTTCAAGAGTTGCTGTTCCCGAAGTCACCAAAGCTGCAGTTGCAATACTGAGTAAATCATAGGTTTTATTCGAAATGTATTTTACATTTTTATTACTCAAAAACTGTTCATAAAAATGAAAGTCTTGACTTGGCGCGCCGGCAATTACAAATTGATAGTCGCCGAAATCATCTACTATACTAAGCATAAGACTTAGCATTTTGGAAATTTCTTGTTTTCTGCTTCCAGGAAGAATAGCTATTATAGGTCTTTCGTCTAAATTGTTATTTTTTCTAAATGATGTTTCATCTGTTTTTACACGATTATGAATAGCATCAATCAAAGGATGTCCCACAAAGTCAACTGGAAAATGATGTTTGACTTCAAAGAAATCTTTTTCAAATGGAAGTATTACAAATAGTTTATCAAAATCTCTTTTTACTGCATTGATTCGGTTTTCTTTCCAAGCCCAAATTTGAGGAGCTACATAATAATGTGTTTTTATTCCTCGTTGTTTTGCCCATTTAGCTATGCGCATATTAAATCCTGGATAATCTATAAAAATAATTACATCAGGATTAAATTTTTCAATGTCGGCTTTACAATATTTAATGTTGTTGAGAATCGTTTTTAGATTCATTGCCACTTCAGCAAACCCCATAAAAGCAAGCTCTTTATAATGCCTAACTAATGTTCCTCCTACTTGTTGCATCAAATCACCACCCCAAAAACGAATATTAGCTGAAGTGTCTTCTTTATAAAGTGATTTCATTAAATTTGAACCATGTAAGTCGCCTGAAGCTTCGCCAGCAATAATATAATATTTCATAAATTATAAATTCCAAGTATTAAGGTGTGCAATAGTATGGTGTGCTGTCAAATCAAACTGAACAGGAACAATCGAAATATAACCGTGTGCCAATGCCCATTCATCAGTATCTTCTCCTTTATCTTGATTAACAAATTCTCCCGTAAGCCAGTAATAATCCTTGCCAAATGGTGTCTGTCTTTTGTCAAATTTTTCCATCCAAATGGCTTTGGCTTGACGACAAATTTTAATGCCTTTTATTGCTTCTTGTTTTAATTTCGGAAAATTAACATTCAAAACAGTTCCATCAGATAGTTTTTTGTCTAAAACCTCTAATGCTATTTTTTTGACAAAAGGTTTTATCGATTCAAAGTCAGCATTCCAATCATAATCTAATAATGAGAAACCAATGGCAGGAATTCCTTCTATACCCGCTTCAACCGCAGCACTCATTGTCCCCGAATAAATGACATTAATAGATGAGTTCGAACCGTGATTGATACCAGAAACACATAAGTCTGGTTTCTTTTTTAAAATTTCATTTACGGCCAATTTCACACAATCAACCGGAGTTCCTGAGCATGCATATTCTAAAATGGTAGCGTTATCTGAAGAAATTTTATTCAAATATAATGTGCTATTGATAGTAATAGCATGGCCCATGGCACTTTGTGGACCATCAGGAGCTACTACAATAACATTTCCAATTTCGGACATGACTGCAATCAAAGCTCGTATACCTGGAGCATTGATGCCGTCATCATTGGTCACCAAAATGGTAGGTTTTGATATCATTAATTTTATTTTGAATTATGTAACTATTTAACCGTTTTTATGTCTGATTAGAGCTTGTAAAATTAACTTTTTTTAAAGTTTTATAAAGATACATTTTTTATAACTTTGAACCTTCAGCAGTCGAAAGACAATATGCATAATGTTTTTAACAAAAAATTAGCGTCAGAACAAATACTTGGCATCGTTTTTTGTTTACTTTAGACCAACGATTAATGAAAATTATAATTCAATTTATGAAAAGAAACTATAAAATACTACTTGTAATTATAACATTATCAGTAGCGCTTTGGAGTTTTATGCCTAAACAAAAGGTTTCCTCCGATCCAGAAAAAGACAAGTTGCTATTAGAACTTCTAACTTTTGTGATAGAAAAGGGACATTACAATCCAGCAGCGATTGACGATTCATTTTCAAAAGGCGTATATAAAGACTATTTAAATGCATTAGATCCTTCAAAACGGTTCTTTTTGCAATCGGATATTGATGAGTTTGCGAAATATGAAACAGAATTAGATGATCAAATTAAAAATAAAGATTTAACTTTTTTTGATTTGACCTACAACCGTTTAATGCAACGTATGGAAGAATGTAAAGGCTACTATAAGGAGGCTTTAGCTGCACCATTCGATTATAAAAAAGACGAGTCTTTTAATACAGATTATGAAAAAATGCTTTTTGCCAAAACTACTAATGAGTTAAAAGAAAGATGGCGTTTGCAAGTTAAATTATCAGCCTTGTCTTCTTTGGTAGAAAAACAAAAATTACAAGAAGATTTGGCTAAAAATGCTCGTAAAACTATAGAGGAGAAATTAGCTGAACTTCACAAAAATTCCAAAGTTGAAGTGACTCCTGAGATGGAAAAGAAACTTAGAGATGATGATGCCAAAAAGAAATCAGAGAAACCAAAAACCCTTGCGGAACTGGAAAAAGAAACTAGAGAAAGCACCCTTAATTCTTTGAATGATAACTTTAGTTTTATTAAAGATTTAGACAGAGAAGATTGGTTTTCTATTTATGTAAATGCTATTGCTTCGCGTTTTGATCCCCACACTTCTTATTTTGGGCCATCTGAAAAAGAAAAGTTTGATGTGAGTATGAGTGGTAAATTAGAAGGAATCGGAGCTCGTCTTCAAAAGAAAGGAGATTTTACCGAGATATCTGAGTTGATTTCTGGAGGGCCAGCTTGGAGAGGAAAACAATTAGAAGCTGGTGATGTTGTATTAAAAGTGGCACAAGCCGATGCTGAGCCAATTGATGTAGTAGGAATGCGCTTGGACGATGTGGTTAAAAAGATAAAAGGACCAAAAGGCACCGAAGTTCGTTTAACAATAAAAAAACAAGATGGAACTATTAAAGTTATCACTATTATTCGTGATGAAGTTGAAATTGAGGAAACCTATGTAAAATCAAGCGTTGTTGAGAAAGATGGTTTTAAATACGGAGTAATTTATTTGCCAAAATTCTACATTGATTTTGAAGATCAAAACAGCCGTGATGCCGGAAAAGATGTAGCTCAAGAAGTGGAAAGATTAAAAGCAGAAGGGGTACAAGGAATTGTAATGGATGTTAGAGATAATGGTGGAGGTTCGTTAAAAACTGTCGTGGATATTGCTGGGTTATTTATTGAGCAAGGCCCAATTGTACAAATCAAATCGGCTGCGGGGAAAAAAGAAGTGTTGTATGACAGAGATTCTAAAGTGCAATGGGATGGACCACTGGTGATTATGATTAATGAATTTTCGGCTTCAGCTTCGGAAATTTTGGCTGCAGCAATACAAGATTACAAACGAGGCGTGATCATTGGTAGTAAACAATCTTACGGAAAAGGAACGGTTCAAAATATAATTGACTTGAATCAGTTTGTTCGCGGGGGAACTTATGGCGATTTAGGAGCTTTGAAAACTACCACTCAAAAATTCTATAGAATTAATGGTGGTTCAACTCAGTTAGAAGGTGTAAAAAGTGATATTGCTATTCCAGATCGTTATTCTTATTTAAAAATGGGAGAAAAAGATATAGACAATGCCATGCCATGGGATAAAATTGATCAAGCAGATTATAAAGTTTGGGACAAACAAAACAACTTTGATTTGGCTATTGCCAAAAGTAGAGACCGTATGGCGAATAATGCCCAAATGAAGCTTATTGATGAAAATGCCAAATGGTTGGATGAACGTAACAAAGAAAACGTTTACAGCTTAAATATTGATAAATTCAAAGCAGAGCAAAAAGCTTTAGAGGATAAAAGCAAAAAATACAAATCGATAGTAGATTACAAAAACCTTTTTGAATTTAAATCACTTCCTTATGAAGTTGAAGCTATGAATAAAGATTCGGTTTTAAAAGAGAAAAGAGATAGCTGGCATGAAAGTTTATCCAAAGATATTTATATAGAAGAAGCTATTCATATCTTAAACGATTTGCAATCTGAAAATAACAAAGGATTAACCAATAAAGTTAAAAAAGAGAAGTTAGTTAAATCATAAACTTGATTTAACATAATAAAAAGCCGTCTATTTGACGGCTTTTTTATTTTATATAGTAAGATTGGAAATAATTAATATAAATTTTACCACTCATTTACTTTATTAGCATCCATTTTTAGAAAGATAAAAAGTAAAATAGTAAAGCCCCAAAGCCCAGAACCACCATAAGAAAAGAAAGGCAAAGGCACTCCAATTGTTGGGAATATTCCAGCCACCATGGAAATATTAACAAAGAAATGGATAAACAATATGCAGGCAACACAGTAGCCATAGACTCGGCTGAACTTTGTTTTTTGCCGTTCCGCTAAATAGATAATTCTTATAATTAAAATGAGGAAAAGAGCTATCACAAAAAGGGAACCCAGAAATCCCCATTCTTCTCCCACTGTGGTAAAAATATAGTCAGTATGTTGTTCGGGAACGAAGCCTCCTTTAGTTTGTGTTCCTTCAAGATAACCTTTACCAAACCAGCCTCCAGAGCCAATAGCAATTTCAGATTGGTTGGTGTTATATCCAATCCCTTTCATGTCTACTTCTTTTCCTAAAAGAATATTAAAACGATCGCGATGGTGTTGTTGGAAAACATTGGTAAAAACATAATCTACCGAAAATACAAATCCGCCAATCATGACAAATATAATGGAACTCAAAATCCAATTTCTATTAATAATCTTGCTTCTGTAATATATAAATAGGATGGCAGCTAAAGCAATTCCAGTCAAAAACAATGGTTTTATTATTAAAGCCAAAACAAATAAAACAAGTGCAATGAATCCAGTCCATATATACCAAGAAGGTAATCCTTCTCGATACAAAACCAAAATTAAGACACAAAAAATTAAGGCGCTTCCTGGGTCATGAGGGACAATCAATAAGATGGGTAAACCTAATATGCCCAATGCTTGAATTTGCCTATTAGTATCTTTTAAATTAACTTGAACATCACTTAAATATTTGGCCAAAGCCAAAGCGGTAGATGTTTTAACAAATTCGGAAGGCTGTAAACCAAATGAACCAAAAGAGTACCAGTTGGCTTGACCTTTAATTGTTTTTCCAAAAACAAACAATCCTGCTAAGGAGAGTAATCCGACTATATAAATCACACTGGAAAATTTTTCGTAAAACTTTCCGTCTACTGATAATACTACTAATATTAAAGGAACAGAAAGGATGATAAACATGAACTGTTTTCCATATATCTGTGTAAAATCGAAAATTGATGTCTCTTCTGCAATAGAAGATAATGAAGAGGAATAAATGTTAAGCCAACCCATAATTACCAAAGTAATATAGATGACAACACTCATCCAATCTAAATTATTTGTTACACTTTGATTTTTCATTTCTAGAAATTAAGGTTTAGGAGCTGTGCTCTTTTTAATTCCACTGGTGTCTTTTACCACTACTTTTTCAGGAGTCGCAACTTTTGTATTAATTAAAGTGTCCTTTACAGGTTTAGCAATAAAACGATTGTATTCGGGTTGTAAATCTTTTGCCAAGATACGTGTTTCTAAATCCTTACGGGTGATTTTGCGTTTGATGTATTTTTCAATCATCAAGCTGGCAATTGGACCAGCAATAGTTGCTCCAAATCCACCATTTTCTACTAATATGGCTATAGCAATTTTCGGATTGTCTTTAGGGGCAAAGGCCACAAATATAGAGTGGTCTTTAAGTTGTACTCGTTTGCCATCTACTTTGGCAAAATTCTCAGCTGTACCCGTTTTTCCACATATATCGATGCCTTCAACATTTAATCCGTGAGCGGTACCAAAATTATAAACGTCAAACAACCCACTAATCATGGTTTCAAAGTGTCTTCTGTCTATTGTAGCAATATGCTTAGTGGTAAATTTTTTATCAATGATTTGCCCTTTTATTTTTCTAACAATATGAGGCGTAAAATAATAGCCTCTATTAGCTACAGTTGCCATCATATTGGCCAATTGCATAGGTGTCATCAAAACCTCTCCCTGACCAATTGCATTTGAAACAATTGTTTTACTACTCCAACGCCAACCTTTATATACTTTGTTATAGGTTTTAGATGTTGGTATATTCCCTTTTCTACCAGTAGGTAAATCATAACCCATGAATTGCCCTAAACCAAATGTTTTTAAATGTTTACTCCATACATCTACACCAACAGAAGCGTCCGAAAACTTATCCAAAGTTCGCATATAGGAAGTAGAGAAAAAGGTATTACAAGATTCATATATACCTCGATGCAATTGCATTACACCTCCATGACAGTGGCAACGCATAAATCTTCCTGGAGCATAACTAAATCCATGATTACAAACTACAGTTGTGTTTTCATCAATGGCATTTTCTTGTAATGCAATTAGTCCGGTCATTATTTTAAATGGAGAACCAGGTGGGTATTGTGCTAAAAGCCCTCTATCATACAAAGGTTTTGCAATAGAGTCATGATACAACATGGTATAGTTTTTAGAACGTTGACGGCCTACTAAGATAGCAGGGTCATAAGAAGGAGCTGTTACTAAGGCTAAAATTTCTCCTGTTTTAGGTTCGATAGCTACAATACCACCACGTTTATTCACCATTAATTCTTCTCCGTATTTTTGAAGTTCAGCATCAATGGTTAAGTTGATGTCTTTTCCTTGTACCGCTATAGTATCAAATTTTCCTTCTTTATAGGAAGCAATTTCTCTATTGTATTTGTCTTTTTGAATGTATTTTACCCCTTTTATACCACGTAAAACCTCCTCATAACTTTCTTCAACGCCTTGTCTTCCAATTAAATCTCCACTGTTGTAATATTTGTTTTTTTCAATTATTTTATCATTTACTTGAGTAATAAAGCCAAAAACATTAGCTCCAAATGGCACTTGATAATCTCGTAAAGCTCGTTTTTGAATATAGAATCCAGTAAAAATTCGTTGTACTTCCTGAAAAGCGGCATATTCTTTTTTGTTAAGTTGTGCCAAAAATACCGAAGGCAATCTTGGACTGTATACTTTGGCTTTTGCCATTTTTTTTAGAAAATCTTCTTTCGTAATTTTCAGTAAAGCACAGAATTCAGTGGTGTCTAAATCTTTAACATCTTTAGGAATAACCATGATGTCATAAGAAGGTTGATTGGCTACTAGAAGTTTACCAAACCGATCATAAATATAACCTCTTTCAGGATAATCATACTTGATTTTAATAGCATTATTATCCGATTTCAATTTTAGGGAGTCATCAATTACTTGGAGGTAAAATAAGCGAATTACCAATAAAATTGTACCAATGAAAATGATTGTGGGTAACAAAACTTTTCTCATCGTTTGCTTGTCTTAATTATATAGATGATAATGATACAAGTGATGATTGTAAATAGTGTGCTAAGTACAGTACGAACTAGAATTTCCCATAGGAAACTTAATTTAAACACCTCCAAAACAAAAAGTATAAAGTGGTGCAACACGACGGCAATCAGTATAAATGAAAACCGTTCAGGTGTTAATACATCATTAAGTTTGACTGTTTGGTATTCATAACTTAATCCAAAGGAAAATTTAAATATAGCAGGTCTGTAGTATGCCAAGATTAAACAAGCTGCAGCATGAACTCCTCCAGAATTCCAAAACATATCCATCAATAAACCCAAGAAAAAACTAGTAAC
>CANJDA010000042.1 GCA_947472705.1 Flavobacteriaceae bacterium | reverse complement strand
CAGCGCGAAAGCTTAATGTGGAATACCAAACAACAAAAGGCCATTGAATTTGGAAATGTTATACACGAAGTTTTATCATTTGTCAAAACCAAAGATGATATTGATTTAGCGCTCATAAAAGCGATAGAAAACGGATTAATTGTCACATCTCAAAAAACAGAAGTTGAGAGAACCATTCAACAAGTGGTCAATCATCTTGATTTGCTGTCTTATTACGCCATTGGAAATAAAATTTTAAATGAAAAAACCATTATTCAAAAGGAAGGAAATCTTGTAAAACCTGACAGAATGGTCATGAGCGGTAATAAAGAAATCTATTTGCTTGATTATAAAACCGGCGCACACCAAGCTAAATACACTTCACAACTAGAAAATTACAAAAATGCTATTGAAAAAATGGGATATAAAGTCACTAAAAAAGCATTGGTATATATTGGAGAAACATTGGAAATAGTAAATTTGTAAGCAAAACAAACTACAATAAATCATGTACGGAAAAATTCAACAACATCTACAAAATGAATTGAATGCCATTGAGCAAAATGGTATTTTTAAAAGAGAGAGAATCATTACATCGCCACAAGGAGCTGAAATTACAGTAAACGGCAAAACAGTTTTGAACTTTTGTGCCAATAATTATTTGGGGTTATCATCGCACCCAGAAGTGATTCAAGCCGCTAAAGATGCCTTGGATACCCATGGTTTTGGGATGTCATCTGTACGTTTTATTTGTGGGACACAAGATATTCATAAGACATTAGAACAGAAGATTGCAAACTTTTATGGTACAGAAGACACTATTTTATATGCTGCTGCTTTTGATGCTAACGGAGGTGTTTTCGAACCATTATTAGGCGAAGAAGATTGCATTATTTCCGATAGTTTGAATCATGCTTCCATTATTGATGGTGTTCGTTTGTGTAAAGCGGCACGTTATCGTTATGAAAATTCCAATATGGAAGATTTGGAAAACCAATTGAAAAAAGCAGTAGAAGCCGGACATCGTTTCAAACTTATTGTTACAGATGGTGTTTTCTCTATGGACGGATTGGTAGCTCCATTAGACAAAATTTGTGACTTAGCTGATAAATATGATGCTTTGGTGATGGTAGACGAGTGTCATGCTGCTGGTTTCATAGGCGCCAAAGGCAAAGGAACTCTAGAAGCCAAAGGCGTTATGGGACGAGTTGACATTATTACTGGGACTTTAGGAAAAGCTTTAGGGGGAGCTATGGGTGGTTATACCACAGCCAAAAAAGAAATTATAGAAATTTTACGTCAACGCTCACGACCTTATTTGTTTTCAAACTCATTAGCCCCTGCGATTGTTGGCGCTTCTATTAAAGTGTTCGAATTATTAGAAAAAGACACTACACTCAGAGACAAATTGGAATGGAATACCAATTATTTCAAAGATGGTTTACGAAAAGCAGGATTGGATTTTATAAATGGAGATTCCGCAATTGTTCCAGTAATGTTATATGATGCAAAACTGTCCCAAGTTATGGCAGATGAACTATTAAAAAAAGGAATTTATGTTATTGGTTTCTTTTACCCTGTAGTACCAAAAGACAAAGCACGTATTCGTGTCCAATTATCTGCGGCTCACACTAAAGAACATCTTGATTATGCGATTATTGCATTTAAAGAAGTAGCGAAAGAGTTAAAAATCATTTAATTGGCTATATTTTAACTATAACATTTTGATATTATGTTAATAGGTATTACTTTTGCCTCATTATAATTTTTATAATCTAATCAAAAATAAGTATGAAACATCTTAACAAATTATTCGTTGCTATGCTATTATTAGCTGGTTTGTCTTCACAGGCACAAGACAGCAACAATCCTTGGGCTATTTCGTTTGGGGTTAACGCAGTTGATACAAGAGTAAGCGCTGCATCAAAATTAGAGGACCAATTCTCTCAGTATTTTAACGCTAAAGACAACTGGAATATCCTTCCATCTGTATCTTATGTTAATGTTTCTAAGTATGTTGGAAGCAATTTTTCATTCGGAGTAACAGGATCAATTAACAAAATAACAAAATATGTTCTTCCTAAAAATGCTGCTGGAACTTACGATGTAGTAAATCCTGGTGATTTAAATTATTATGCTTTTGACGGAGTTATTAATTATAGCTTGATGAGCTTAATAAAATGTAAAAGATTTGACCCATCTATCCATATTGGTGGAGGTTATACATGGATAGGAGATGATAAACATGCTGGAACTTTAAACGGTGGTTTAGGTTTAACATATTGGTTCTCTGAAGTAGTAGGTTTATCTCTTCGTACAACTTACAAACAATCATTCGAAGATGTTCGTGATGACATGCCTTCTCATACACAAACATTTGCAGGTCTTACCTTTAAATTTGGAGGTTCTGATAGAGATGGTGACGGAATTTATGACAAAGACGATGCTTGTCCTGATAATGCAGGTCCAAAAGCAACTAATGGATGTCCTGATACTGATGGGGATAGCGTACTTGATAAAGACGATACATGTCCAGATGTAGCTGGTTTAGTTGAATTCCAAGGATGTCCTGATACTGATGGTGACGGTGTAGCTGATAAAGATGATGCTTGTCCAGATGTGGCTGGTTTAAAAGCTTTTGGTGGTTGTCCTGATACTGATGGAGATGGAATTCAAGATAAATCAGATAAATGTCCTGAAGTAAAAGGTCCAAAAGAAAACGCAGGTTGTCCATGGCCAGATAGCGATGGTGATAAAGTTTTAGATAAAGATGACAAATGTCCAGAAGTAAAAGGAACTGTTGCTAACAATGGTTGTCCAGAAGTTTCTGATGAAGTAGTTAAAAGATTAAATGACTATGCTAAAACAATCTTATTTGATACAGCTAAAGCTAGTTTCCAACAACAAACTTATCCAGTATTACAATCAATTGCAGGAATTTTAAAAGAATATCCTTCTGCTAATTTCTCAATTGAAGGTCATACTGATAGTGATGGTAAAGATGCTACTAACCAAAAATTATCTGAAGACAGAGCTGCTGCCGTTAAAAATTATTTAATTGAAAATGGTATTGCTGCTTCAAGATTAACTTCAGCTGGTTTTGGTGAAACTAAACCAATCGATACTAACAAAACTAAAGCTGGTAAAGCAAACAACAGAAGAGTTGAAGTGAAATTAGTAAAATAATTTCATCCAAAATATTTTCTAAAAACGCCCCGATATTCGGGGCGTTTTTTTATTTTTATACAATGTCAAAACCAACATTTCTTCATCAAGTTGCTCAAGAAATTTTAAAAACCAATTCTGAAAGAATATCAGAATTAGTCATAGTGCTTCCAAATAAAAGAGCAAAAGTATTTCTATTGGAAGAAATTAAAAAGAGCATATCCAACAACATATTTGCTCCTGAAATTATTAGCATAGAAGAATTTATTCAAGATGTTGCTGGTATTCGATCAATTGATAGTATTGAAATTCTTTTTGAGTTTTATGAAGTTTACTTATCTATAACTGAAAAAGACAAACAGGAATCTTTTGAAGTATTTGCCAATTGGGCCAAGACCTTGCTTCAGGATTTTAATGAAATTGATCGTTACTTATTAGACCCTGATCATGTTCTCAATTACCTTGAAAATATCAAAGAAATTGAACATTGGGCTGTTGACATAACCAAAAGAACAGCGCTTATTGAAAACTATTTACTCTTTTGGAAAAAATTGCCTGAGTATTATCACACTTTTTACCAGTACTTACAGAATAAAGGGATAGGCTATCAAGGATTGATTTATCGAGAAGCGGTTGAAAACCTGAATCACTTCTCTGAAAACAATAACAACCATTTTATATTTGCTGGATTTAATGCACTTAATCCAGCGGAAGAAAAAATAATCCAACATTTACTGGCTTTGGATGTTGCTAAAATCTATTGGGACATTGATGAAACTTTACTTCATGATTCGTTTCATGATGCTGGATTATTTCAACGTAAATTTAAATCGGAATGGATTTATTATAAAACACATCCTTATGAATGGATCGTTAATGACATTACTGAACCTAAAAACATTCAGGTAATAGCCACTTCAAAAGCTATTGGTCAAGCCAAAATTGCTGGAAGTATTATTGAAAAGCATGCCAATGATGATTCTAATCTACAGAATGTTGCTTTAGTGCTTGGTGAAGAAAATCTCTTGCTTCCCGTTTTACATTCTTTGCCAGCATCAGTAAATGCATTGAATATTACCATGGGGTTTTCAAGTAAAAACAATCCTGCGCAATTGCTGATTGCAAAGTTGTTCAAACTACACTCCAATGCTATTTCGAGAAATGCCGCTAGTTATGTGTTTTATTATAAAGATGTTTTGGATATACTCACCCATCCCTTAATAGAACAGTATGTGTATGCTGCTGAATTGGTCAATCGTATTAACAAAAACAATTACACTTTTCTAACACATAAAAAACTAGAGGAGCTTCATCCGCAAGGGAACGAATTGTTTCAATTGTTATTTCAAAAATGGGACACCACTTCGGTAGCAGTACTTGAGAATCTTTCACAAATTCTACTTATAGTCAAAGCTAATTTGGACCATGACAATGAAGAAGAAAAGATTACTAATGCCTTTGTGTATTCTATATTCAAAGTCATTAACAAAATGATTTCGTATTTCTCATTGCACCAAAAGATTGATAATATTAAAACGCTTTATGCCATTTACAAACAAATCATTGATGTAGCCGAAGTGTCTTTTGAAGGTGAACCGTTGACGGGATTGCAAATCATGGGTGTCTTGGAAAGTCGGGTACTCGATTTTGAAACGGTGATTATTACATCAGTAAATGAAGGCAAATTTCCGGCAGGTAAGAGCACTAATTCTTTTATTCCGTATGATGTGAAACGAGAATTGGGTTTGCCTACTTATAAAGAGAAAGATGCTATTTATACTTATCACTTCTATCATTTATTACAACGTGCTAAGAATATTTATTTGATTTACAATTCAGATGGTGAAGGCTTTGATGCTGGAGAAAAAAGTCGTTTCATCACACAATTGGAAGTCGAGAAACATCCTCAACATAATTTATCTTTTCACTATTTTAATCCAGATGTGCCTAATGTAGCTCATGAGTCAATTGTTGTTCCGAAAACGGAAAGTGTTATGACTAGATTGGAAGAAATTGCCACTAAAGGCTTTTCTCCCTCTTCCTTAACGACGTATATTCGGAACCCGATACAGTTTTACTTTCAACGGGTGTTGCGTATTTCGGAAACCGATGAAGTAGAAGAAAACATTGCGGTAAATACATTGGGCACCATTATTCATGGGGCTTTAGAAGAATTGTATAAACCTTTTATTGGAAGACTTTTGACCAAAGAAGACCTTGAAAATTGTTTTAAAAAGATAGATGAGGAGGTATTGGCCCAATTTAAAGAAGTTTATAAAGAAGGTGAAATTAAAAAAGGAAGGAATTTATTGGCTTTTGAAGTAGCCAAACGCAATGTATATAACTTTTTGAAGCTCGAGTTGGACGCTTTGGAAAAGGGAGATGAAATACAAATCATTGCTTTGGAAGCTTCTTTTGAACGATTATTGGAAGATGCTCGCTTGCCTTTTGCTGTCTTGATTAAAGGAAATGTTGACCGTGTTGAATGGCGCAACGGCAAAATCAGAATTATTGATTATAAGTCCGGAAAGGTGGAACAAAAGAACGTTGCTTTAAAAGATTGGGGCGGATTGACAGAAGATATTAAAAACGACAAGATTATTCAGGTGTTGGCCTATGCTTTTATGTTTGAACCCCAAGCAAATGGCGTTGAAATTGAAGCTGGAATCGTTTCCTTTAAGAATTTGAAGTCGGGATTTTTACCTTTTCAGTTTAAAGAAGACAAAGAAGTTACTGAAATAGTTACTGCTGATATTATGCGAGATTATATTGAACAGCTTGTGGTATTATTGCAGGAGATACTGGATATTAGTATTCCTTTTACTGAAAAAGGGTAACTACACTTTCTTTAAGAAATCGAGTAACACTTTTTTTAATTCCTTTTCGTTTTCGATGTGGGACATGTGTCCGTCGGGGAAGGTGGTGAGTGCTACCTTGGTACCTTCAATTTGGTTGGTGTTGTCTTCATAAAGCAGTACACCATCTTTTTGGCCCAAAACCAATTGAATAGGATAGGGAGCAAAATGCAGTATTACTTCTCTATCCTTTCTTATCTTCATGCCTTCTAGGGCAGCGACTATGCCTTGTAACGGAGTTTTGAGTGCTTCGAGCTTAACTTTTTCTATGGGTTTGGCTAAAATTTCTCTGTTGTCTTCGCTGAATAAGTTGGCTATAGACATTCGGACGAAAGCAGTATAGTTTTGTTTTACTGCAGCTATAGCTCTATCGCGATTGATTTTTCGTTCGTCACTATCCGCTCTTGAAGTAGAGTTTAAGAGGAACAACCCTTTGACATAATCGGGGTATAATTCGGCGAAAGCCAAAGCTACATAACCTCCCATGGAATGACCCACTAGTACTACTTTTCTAACCTTTAAAAAGAGCAGCATAGCATAAATCATATCGGCTTGATCCTCCATGGCATGAACATAACCTAGGCATTCTGTTTCACCGTGGCCTAGTAGGTCGATGGTGATTACTCGGTGTTTCTTAATGAGCTCGGGTACAAAGGCCTTCCACATGGTTTTGTTTTCGAGGAACCCGTGGAGTAAGACTATGGCGGTGCCTTTACCTTCGTCGGTATAGGAGATTTTGGTGTTTTTGTAAACGAGTTGTTTAGTCACAGTAGTACTTTGCCTTTTTCAATCTCAAAAATAGTGTTTAGTGATGAATGGGCGAATAAATTTTATGCTAATTTGAAGTCATTTGTTGGTGAAGCTAATCGATTACATCGAGAAGTTATTGAAAACCATATATTTTATATCATTATGGTTCATTCTTTTATTACAATCACTATTTATTATATAACCTATAATTCAAATACTTCAGTTTTGGATGTTGACTATGCTATAGCTCATAATACTGTTAGTATAATTCATTTTTAGTGTATTACCATTACTAATTATCCTATTAGAACAAATGGCAAGGTTATTGATATTGCTTTTTAAACTAGTAATACTAATACCAAAAAGATTATGATAGATAAAGGAAAGATGCTATCTGATTTTATGATAGCGAGACGTTTGTCTAAGACAGAAATGGGAAGCTTTATAGGAAGAAGTGGGCTTTCAGTGTTGCATTATACTCGGAATAAGGGGATTCAAACGGAGATATTGGCGGCTTTTTGTGAAGCGACGAAGCACAATTTTTTTCAGGATTTGGCGGATGAATTGCCGCGGGATTATACTACTACCCGTGACATTTATGAGGAGAAGAATGCTTTGATTGCGCAGTTGCAAGAGGAGGTTAAGGTGCTGAAGATTCAGAATGAGGTGTTGATGAGAGTGAAAAGTTAATTATGAATTGAAAATTACGAATTATAGTTTGTGTTTAAAACCAAAACGACCCACCATCGTGAGCCGTCTATTATCTATTATCTCTTCTCTTAATTGGCCCTTCGATACTTGCCGAAAGCTTTCGCTTTCTCCTCTTAATATCAAATGCTCAGGGTGACAAATCTTAATTAGGCATTCATAATACTCTCAATCTCCTCTACTTCTATTGGAATGTTTCTCATTAGATTGAAGGCTGGGCCTGTTGGTTGAATGACCATATCATCTTCTATACGGATGCCGAAACCTTCGGCAGGGATGTAGATGCCTGGTTCTACGGTGAAGACCATATTAGCTTGCATGGGTTCGTGTAATAATCCGTAATCATGCGTGTCTAAGCCCATGTGATGAGATGTGCCGTGCATGAAGTATTTTTTGTAGGCAGGCCAATCGGGGTTTTCGTTTTGCACATCGGCTTTGTCTATTAGGCCTAGACCTAACAATTCAGATGTCATGATTTTACCTACCTCAACGTGGTATCGTTTCCACAAAGTGCCTGGCACTAACATTTTGGTCGCTTCGTTTTTTACTCGTAACACTGCATTATATACTTCTTTTTGACGGTCAGAAAAACGTCCTGATACCGGAACCATACGGGTCATGTCGCTAGAATAGTTGGCGTACTCTGCTCCTACATCTAACAAAATCAAATCGCCCGCTTTACACTGTTGGTTGTTCTCGATATAATGCAACACGTTGGCGTTGTTACCCGAAGCGATGATAGGTGTGTAGGCAAATCCTTTGGAACGATTGCATAGGAATTCGTGTGCAAACTCCGCTTCGATTTCGTATTCCATTACGTTAGGTTTTACGAAATTTAAGACTCTGCGGAAGCCTTTTTCGGTGATATCGCACGCTTTTTGAATTAAATCTAGTTCCTCTGTTTCTTTAACAGAGCGCAGGCGTTGTAGGATAGGATTGGCTTTTTCCACCTTGTGGGCAGGATAGTTTTCTTTCCACCATTTAACGAAGCGGGCTTCACGGGTTTCGGTTTCAATAGAAGCACGGTAATGCTCGTTGGTGTTGATGTATATGGTTTCGGCATAAGTCATTACTTCTTTTAAAGTCTTGTGAAAATCTTGTAACCAAATCACCGATTTGATTCCGGCTACTTCGAAAGCGCGTTCCTTGGTTAGCTTCTCCCCTTCCCAAATGGCGATATGTTCGTTGGTTTCTTTTAGGAAAAGAATTTCTTTTAAATGCTCGTAAGGCGCATCGGGAAAGAGCAACAAGATGCTTTCCTCTTGGTCTACTCCGCTTAAATAAAAGATATCGCGGTGTTGAGCAAAAGGCAAGGTACTATCGGCAGATACTGGATAAATATCGTTGGAATTGAAAACAGCTACACTGTTAGGTTTCATTTGTGCCGTGAACTTAGCTCTGTTTTTGATGAACAAGTTGCGGTCTATTTGATGGTATTTCATTTTGTTTGAATTTGAAAATTGATATACCAAAATTAAGCAAAGCGGTAAACTAATAAGTAGCCAAATGGCGTTATTTTATATTTTTTCTAATGCGGCTCATGTGGCGGGTAGAGATGCCTAGGAAAGAGGCCAAATAGTGTAGGGGTACTTCTTGGAGTAATTTAGGTTCCGTGAGCAATAGCTTATTGTAGCGTTCTTCGGGGGTTAGGGTTAGTAGGTCGATGCGGTAATCATCGATTAGGCAGATTTGCTTTTCGATTACGTTGTAATAGAATTGGTGAAACGCTTCGTTATGGGCAATTAAGTCTTTGAAGGTTTTTAAATCGACTACCCATAATTTGGAATCGGCTAAGGCTTTGATGCTTTTGCGGGAAGGGATTTGGTTTAAAAAACTGTTGAGGGAAGAAGTTACTGAGTTTCGCAGTGCTAAGTAAGTTGTCTTCTCTTCGTCTGCGACTTCGATGGCGTGCTGTAAAATTCCGCTTTCGAGAAAACAGAAATAAGAACACACTTGCCCTTCTTTGACAAAATAATCGTTTTTTTTGAGGTTCAAGAGGGTAAATTCCTTTAGCGCCTCTTTACTACATTGTTGCAAATGAGAGCTTTTGTTATCTATAAAAGACAACAAATAAGCAGTAAAAGCCGAAGAATCATTTTGCGTTTTCATACTACACAAAAGTATTCTTTTTGTGGATATTTTGTTATTGGGGGATTAATGAATATTTTTAGTGAAAATTTATGCTCATGAAAAAACAGTTTCTTTTGTTGGTTTGGTTTATTAGTTGCAGTTTGTGGGCACAGGATAAATTATCGTATCAATTGTTTGACCAAAACGGGAAGAAAGTTTCCTATGGCAAATTGTTAAAAGCTGCCGAAAAAGCACAAGTAGTTTTATTTGGTGAATACCATAACAATGCCATTTGTCATTGGCTGGAATTGGAATTGACTAAAGATATTGCGGCTAAAAGAAATATAGTTTTGGGAGCAGAAATGTTGGAAGCCGATAATCAAAAGCAACTGGACCAATACTTGAAAGGGGAAATCAATCAAAAACAATTGGACAGTATGGCGCGTCTTTGGCCTAATCATAAAACCGATTATAAGCCTTTGGTTGATTTTGCAAAAGAACAGCATTTGCCTTTTGTGGCGACTAATATTCCGCGCCGTTATGCTGCTATGGTTTCTAAAAAAGGGTTTGAAGCTTTGGAAGCTTTGACAGCAGAAGAAAAAGATTGGATAGCGCCATTACCTATTGCTTATGATGCTACTTTGCCTGGTTATGTGGAAATGATGAAAATGATGGGTGATCATACGAGCCCGAATATGCCCAAGGCTCAAGCCATTAAAGATGCTACTATGGCTTACTTTATTACCAAAAACTTAAAGCCCGATACGGTTTTCATGCATTACAATGGTACGTATCACAGTAACAACTTTGAAGGGATTTATTGGTACTTAAAAAAAGCCAATCCAGAGCTGAATATTATTACGATTTCTACTGTTGAACAAAGTGACTTAAAAAAAATACTTCCTGAAAATTATACTAAAGCCGACTATATTCTCGTTATAGATGAAGATGTAACGAAAACATACTAATTTTGTGCTATGTTTAAAAACCCAAACCCTATGAAAAAAGTCATCCTTCTTTTAGTGTTTTTAGCAGCAGCGATTCCTTTTATAGCTTGTAGTAATGACCGCGACGATAACCTACAAGTATCAGAACCGATGTTGATTATTAAATTTAAATTTGATCCTAATCAGGAACGATTGAATAATTTGGGGCTTCCCTCAACAGTAGCTGTTGGTAATGCTGCACAATCGCCTAATTTTAATACTATTTCTTCTCATTATGTAGAGATGGCACCTAATGCAACTACAGCTCTTGGAGCAGGAACTATATTATATCATGCTCCAGAAACAACCGCTGGCGGCACCAATGCCATTGATTTTAGTCAGTCGAAAGTTGTTGCTGAAGGAGAGACTTTTTTGAAAATTCCTTTGAAAGATGTTTTACCAGGAAGCTATCAATGGATGCGGGTTTCGTTGTCTTATCAGAATTATCAAATTAGTGTACGAGGTGGTGATGGGAATGATTACACTGGTAATTTGGCGAGTTTTGTTGGATTTAACACCTATCTTACTACTTTCAACATTGGCAATTATTCGTTTCCTGTTAATGCCAACCGAGCACAAGGTTATTGGGCTTTTGGGTTGAACGGATTTGATTATTCTACTTTCGGGCAAGCGCCACCGGGAGCCACTACGGTTCCAAACCCGCTGAGTGCTACTTCTCCGATTCCTGCTGGATCTTGTGTCGTTACTGGAAAATTCGCTGATAATTTAGTGATTGATGGAACCGAAACTAAAGATGTAGTTATTACGCTTTCCTTATCAATAAACAACAGTTTTGAGTGGAGCGAAGTAAATGCGGATGGAAAATACGAACCTTCTGTTGGAGAAAACGTCGTTGATATGGGATTACGCGGTTTGATTCCGAGTTATGTGAAGTAATTTTGTTTAACTTTTAAAGCTTAAAAAAGCCATTTAAACACTTGAAAATCAACAAGTGTTAAACCCACTTTAAATTGATTATAAATTACAGCGAAAAGGTTGTAGTTAAAAGCAAATAACTGTATTTTTGTGTGATTTTTTTAAATAAATTATACACAATTATGGCAAAATCTGCACTTTTAAAGTCATCTCTTGCGAAGAAATATTGGATGGCTCTTACAGGTTTATTTTTATGCTTGTTTTTATCAGGTCACTTGGCAGGAAATCTCCAATTAATTTTTAGCGATGCTTTACACTTCAATCAGTATGCATTGTTTATGACCTCTAATCCGGCGGTAAAAATACTTTCTTACCTCACTTATGTTTCTATTTTATTTCATGCTGTTGATGGTTTTATGTTAACCTATCAAAACATAAAAGCTAGGCCAATAGGTTATGCTAAAAACAGCCCTGCTAGCAACAGTAGCTTTTCATCAAGAAACATGGCGGTGTTAGGAACTATTATTTTAGTTTTTATAGTTACCCATATGGTTAATTTTTGGGCGGTAATGCACTTTGATAAAAAAATGCCGTTGCAAAGCATAACAGTTGAAGTTATGGGTCAAAAGCAAGATTTATACATTACTACCAATGGTGGTTATATGCCAACGACGCAGGTAGCAAAAAGTTATGAAGAAGCCATGAAAACTGGAGCTCAAACCTATATCGATCACAAAACCGATTTTTATAATACCCAAGCTAGAGTTAAAGTGGGTGAAGGCTATAAAGATTTACACAAAATTACAGTGGCCTTTTTTAAAGATGCCAAATTTGGATTGATTGCCACTATTCTATATGTTATTTCAATGTTTGTATTGGCTTTCCACCTATTACATGGATTCAGTAGTGCCTTTCAATCATTAGGAATAAATAATAAATTCACGCCAACCATCAAGAAATTTGGTGCTGCTTTTGCTATTATAGTTCCTTTATTATTTGCTATAATTCCGGTTTACATTCATTTTTTCTTAAAATAATCAACATCAGTATTTATCATGAAGTTAGATTCAAAAATACCAGAAGGACACATTTCTCAGAAATGGACCGATTATAAAGACCATTTAAAATTGGTTGCTCCAAACAACCGCCCGAAAATTGACATTATTGTAGTAGGAACAGGTTTGGCTGGAGCTTCTGCTGCCGCTTCCCTTGGGGAAATGGGATATAATGTAAAAGCATTTTGTTTTCAAGATTCTCCTAGACGTGCGCACTCTATAGCGGCACAAGGAGGAATTAATGCTGCCAAAAATTATCAAAATGATGGTGATAGTGTTTTCCGTTTGTTTTATGACACTATCAAAGGTGGTGATTACAGAGCCCGTGAAGCAAATGTTCACCGTTTAGCAGAAGTTTCTGGAAACATCATTGATCAATGTGTGGCTCAAGGTGTTCCTTTTGCCCGTGATTATGGCGGATTATTAGATAACCGTTCGTTTGGTGGTACTCAAGTACAACGTACTTTTTATGCTGCCGGACAAACTGGACAACAATTATTATTAGGAGCTTATTCAGCTTTATCTAGACAAATAGGATTGGGTAGAGTTCAGATGTTTAACCGTCATGAAATGCTAGATTTAGTCAAAGTTGATGGTAAGGCTCGTGGTATTATCGCGCGTAACTTAGTTACCGGAGAGTTAGAAAGACATTCTGCTCATGCTGTCGTTATTGCATCTGGTGGTTATGGGAATGTGTATTTCCTTTCTACCAATGCCATGGGGAGTAATGTTACTGCTGGATGGAAAATTCATAAAAGAGGTGCTTTATTTGCTAATCCATGTTTTGTGCAAATTCACCCAACTTGTATTCCAGTTCATGGAGTAAATCAATCCAAATTAACCTTGATGTCTGAATCATTGCGTAACTCTGGTAGAATATGGGTGCCAAAAAGAAAAGAAGATGCTGAAGCTATTCGTGCAGGAAAATTAAAACCTACGCAACTTAAAGAAGACGAAAGAGATTATTTCTTAGAAAGAAGATATCCTGCTTTTGGTAACTTAGTACCTCGTGATGTAGCTTCTAGAGCCGCAAAAGAGCGTTGTGACGAAGGACATGGAATTGAAGCCAATGATACTAACGAAGGAGTATATTTAGATTTCTCAACTGAAATACAAACTAAAGGTCGTCAAGCGGCTTATGCTAAAGGAAATCATAATCCAACACCAGAAGAAGTTACTGCTTTAGGAAAACAATGGTTAGAAGAAAAATACGGTAACTTGTTTACGATGTATCAAAAAATCACTGACGAGAATCCTTATGAAACTCCGATGAAAATTTACCCTGCGGTTCACTATACTATGGGTGGTGTTTGGGTTGATTATAATTTACAATCTTCTATTCCAGGTTGTTTCGTAGCTGGGGAAGCTAATTTCTCAGATCACGGAGCTAACAGACTTGGTGCTTCTGCGTTAATGCAAGGTTTGGCAGATGGTTATTTTGTATTGCCTTATACCGTTTCAAACTATTTAGCAGACGAAATCAGAACTGGTAAAATATCAACTGATTTACCCGAATTTGTAGAAGCAGAAAATAATGTAAAAGAGTTAATCGAAAAATTCTTAAACAACAATGGTTCAAAATCTGTTGATCATTTCCACAAACGATTAGGTTTGATTATGTGGAACAAGGTAGGTATGGCTCGTAATGAACAAGGATTAAAACAAGCTATTGAAGAAATCGCTGCTTTAAAAGAAGAGTTCTATAAAGAGGTTTACGTTCCCGGAAGTGCTGATGAATTAAATCCAGAGTTAGAAAAAGCATTACGCGTTGCTGATTTTATAGATTTAGGTCAATTAATGGCAATGGATGCTTTACAGCGTAAAGAATCTTGTGGT
>CANJDA010000041.1 GCA_947472705.1 Flavobacteriaceae bacterium | reverse complement strand
GTAAAGAATCTTGTGGTGGTCATTTCCGTGAAGAATACCAAGACTCAGAAGGAGAAACCCTTCGTGATGATGAAAACTTTTCATTTGTTGGCGCATGGGAATACATGGGCTATGACATCAGTAAAGAAATCTTAAACAAAGAAGAGTTGAAATACGAGTTTATTAAAATAGCCGCTAGAAATTACAAATAATATACATTATGTCTTCAGCAAAAAATATCAATATAACCCTTAAAATTTGGCGTCAAAAAAATGCCAAATCAAAAGGAAGCATGGAAACTTATAAATTAGATACTGTTTCTACTGCGAGTTCGTTTTTGGAAATGTTAGACCAATTGAACGAACAATTAATCAATGACAAAAAAGAACCTGTTGCTTTTGATCACGATTGTCGTGAAGGAATTTGTGGTATGTGTTCGTTGTATATCAACGGAAGAGCTCACGGACCAGATACAGGAACTACAACTTGTCAATTGCACATGCGTAAATTTAAAGATGGTGATACCATTTATATCGAGCCATGGAGAAGTAAAGCTTTCCCAGTTATCAAAGATTTAGTGGTTGATCGTAGTGCTTTTGATAGAATTCAACAAGCTGGTGGATTCGTTTCGGTGAATACATCAGGAAATACCATTGATGCTAACGCTACTCCTGTTAATAAAGATGATGCTGATAAATCATTTGAAGCAGCTGCTTGTATTGGTTGTGGAGCTTGTGTTGCTACCTGTAAAAACGGTTCGGCTATGTTGTTTGTTGGTGCCAAAGTATCACAATATTCTTTATTACCACAAGGGAAAATTGAAGCTACCAATCGAGTATTAAACATGGTACGACAAATGGACGAAGAAGGATTTGGAAATTGTACCAATACAGGAGCCTGTGAGATTGAATGTCCGAAAGGCATTTCTTTAGAGAATATCGCTCGCATGAACAGAGAATATTTAAAAGCAAGTATAAAATAAGCTTTTAGGCAAAAAACATAAGGTAATAGCAAACGCATTCATTGATTTGGATGCGTTTTTTTTATAGTGTAATTGCAAATCTATTATCTTTACCTAACAAAAATTCATACTGTTTAGATGAAAAAAAGACTTATTTTATTAGCGATTGTTAGCTTCATTGGAGAAATAGTCTTGGCACAAAATCTAAAACTAATGACCTATAACATTCGGTATGACAATCCTAATGATGGAGAAAATGCTTGGTCAAATCGAAAGGGATATTTTTGTTCTCAATTGAAATTTTACTGCCCTGATATTTTAGGAATTCAAGAAGCGCTGCCGAATCAAGTTACTCATATTGCTTCTGTTTTGTCTGAATATAATAGTGTAGGGGTTGCACGAGATGGAATAGGAAAAGGAGAGTCTTCGAATATTTTTTTTAAAAAAAACCGATTTAAAATACTTCAGGAAAACACTTTTTGGCTTTCAGAAACTCCGGATAAAATTTCTAAAGGTTGGGATGCTGCCCTAAATCGTGTATGTACATATGTACTTTTAAAAGATTTAAGTACAAAACAAATTTTTTGGGTTTTCAATACCCATTTAGACCATATTGGTGCTTTGGCAAGAGCTAAATCTGTTGAATTAATTCTTACTAAAATCACCACATTGAATATCAAAAATTATCCTGTCTTTTTGATGGGAGATTTTAATTCGGAACCCACTGAAGATTGTATACTTTTTTTGAAAAGTAACATGTTAGACAGCAAAGATATTTCAATAGAAAAGCCTTTTGGCCCTTCGGGAACCTTTAATGGATTTAAACATAATGAAGCCGTAATAAAACGCATTGATTATATCTTTTTATCTAAAGAAAATCCATTTACCGTTATGAAGTATGCCGTATTGAGTGATTCTAAAGACTTAATATATCCTTCAGATCATTTGCCTGTATATATTGAATTAAATTACCATTAAGTTGGTTTCCCTTTAGATTTAAAAAAAGCAACCTATGAAAATACAACTATCAAGCTTATTCTTTTTCATTTCTTTATCCTTTTTTGGTCAAAACTATCATCAGTATGTCAATCCTATGATAGGAACTGGTGGTCATGGCCACACCTATCCAGGGGCTACGGTTCCTTTTGGGATGGTGCAACTTTCTCCCGATACAAGAATTGATGGGAGTTGGGATGGTTGTTCTGGTTACCATTATTCGGATTCTATTATTTATGGTTTTTCACATACCCATTTAAATGGTACTGGATGTACCGATTATGGGGATATTATGCTAATGCCAACAATGGGGGAGCCTTCCTTATTAGCTAAAGAATACAGTTCTCCTTTTTCAAATGCCAATGAAAAAGCAACTGCAGGATATTATTCGGTTAAACTAGACAAAAATAACATTGATGTACGATTAACTTCTTCACCTCGTGTTGGTTTTCACGAATATACTTTCAATAAAGCAGGGCAGGCAAATATCATCTTAGATTTAAATCATCGTGATAAATTGTTATATGGGGATGTTAAAATTATAGATGCTAAAACCATTGAAATACTACGCAGAAGTGAAGCCTGGGCAAAAGACCAATATGTTTATGCCCGAATTGAATTCAACGTTCCCATGCAATTAACTACTATTCGTAATAACGGTATTGCTCCTGCAAAAACTACTGACACCTTTTTTGCCGGAACGCAATTAGCGTTGAGTTTTTCTAAAAAAGTAAATAAAGGGGAAAAAATTTTAGTAAAAGTTTCCCTATCGCCAACAGGATATGAAGGAGCCAAATTAAACATGTCTGAAATCAAAGATTGGGATTTTGAAAGAGTAAAGAAAGAAGCCGAACAGCTTTGGGACAAACAATTATCAAAAATTGAAATCACCGAAACCAATAAAGATAAATTGGCTGTTTTCTACACGGCGCTTTATCACACCATGGTGCAACCCAATATCACTCAAGACATTGACGGTAAATACCGAGGGCGTGACAATCATATTCATCAAGCTGAAGGCTTTGATTATTATTCTGTCTTCTCACTTTGGGATACATTCAGAGCAGCAAATCCTTTATATACTCTAATCGAAAAGAAACGAACTGCAGATTTTATCAATACCTTTTTAAAACAATACGAACAAGGAGGAAGATTACCCGTTTGGGAGTTAGCTTCTAATGAAACCGATTGTATGATTGGGTATCACTCGGTTTCCGTGATGGCTGATGCCATGGCTAAAGGCATAAAAGGATTTGATTATGAAAAAGCCTTTGAAGCTGCCAAACATTCAGCAATGTTAGACCAATTAGGATTAGAAGCCTATAAACGACAAGGGTTTATTTCGATGGATGATGAACATGAAAGCGTCTCTAAAACTTTGGAATATGCTTATGATGATTGGTGTATAGCTCAAATGGCTTTGATTTTGAATAAAAAAGAAGACTACAATTATTTCATGCAACGTTCCCAAAGCTGGAAAAATGTCTTTGATTGGAATAGTGGTTTTATGCGACCTAAGAAAAACGGCGGATGGGACAAGCCTTTTGACCCAAAAGAAATCAATAATAATTTTACCGAAGGCAACTCGTGGCAATATTCCTTTTTTGTGCCACAAGATATTCCTGGTTTGATTGAAGCTTATGGTGGCGCAGCAAAATTTGAAGCCAAACTCGATGAAATGTTCAACAGTGAAAGTAAGACTACCGGTCGAGAACAGGCGGATGTGACAGGTTTGATTGGGCAATATGCTCATGGGAATGAGCCAAGTCACCACATGGCCTATTTATATAATTACATAGATAAACCTGAAAAGACAGTAGAGAAAGTGCATTTCATTTTAGATAATTTTTATAAAAATGCCCCAGATGGATTGATTGGCAATGAAGATTGTGGCCAAATGAGTGCGTGGTATGTCTTGAGTTCGATGGGGATTTATGATGTCACCCCTGGGCAAATTACTTGGGAAATTACACAGCCCTATTATGATAATGTAAAAGTCAGTATAGATGGCAAAAAGCCCGAACTGATAAATTCACCTTTACAGAAGACCAGAATCCTTCCACAATTCTCAATGGAAGCACAGGAAAGCCAGCCATTTACACCAATCATTCCAGTTCCAGTTTTTCAAGCCGAAAGTAAATCGTTCAAAGAAAAAATGAAAGTGGAAATTGTCTCTCAAAATGCCACTGACAAGATTTATTATTGGATAAAAAATGAAATGGATAATTTAAAAGATAAAGATTGGATTTTATATACCAGCCCAATAATAATTGATTCAAACTCAGAAATTCTGGCTAAAATTAAAATGGGCAATAATGAAAGTAAAACGGTTTCGACCCATTTCTTCAAAAAACCAAATAATTATACCATCAATATCAAATCGGTATACAATCCGCAGTATCATGCCGGTGGACCTGAAGGTTTATTAGATGGCATTTTTGGCACCGAAAACTGGCGCAAAGGCGATTGGCAAGGCTATCAAGGTCAGGATTTTGAAGCAGTAGTTGATTTGCAAGTAGCAAAAAACATAACGGAAATTAGCGGTACATTTTTACAGGATTCTGGCTCTTGGATTTTGATGCCAACAAAAGTGGAATATTATATTTCAAACGATAATATTAATTTTGTTCTAGTGGGAAGTATAGAAAACACTATTGATCCGAAAGAAACCGAAAATAAAATTCAAAATTTCAGTTTCAAATCCGATAAACCTATTAATGCCAAATATGTAAAAATCAAGGCCTATAAATTTGGGAAATTACCTGATTGGCACTTAGGCGCAGGGGGCGATGCTTTTATATTCATAGATGAAATAACAATAAAATAACCATGAAAATAGCCTTAGTCCAAACCTCATTAGCCTGGGAAAATCCAACCGAAAACCGTAGTCATTTAGCCCAAAAAATCACTGGTTTTATGGAAGATGTTGATTTGATTGTACTCCCCGAAATGTTTTCTTCTGGCTTTACGATGAATCCAAAAACTGTGGCAGAAACCATGCAAGGCGAAACCGTTACTTGGCTACAACATTTGGCGAAAGCCAAAAACAGTGCTATCACAGGAAGTTTAGTGATTGAGGAGAATGGCAATTATTACAACCGTTTGGTTTTTGTTTTTCCTTCAGGAGACATTAAAACTTATGATAAACACCATTTATTCTCATTGGCGGGAGAAAATAATGTCTTTACTGCTGGAACCGAAAAATTAATTGTAGCATACAACGGGTTTAAGATTTGTCCTCTAATTTGTTATGACTTGCGCTTTCCCGTTTTTTCGAGAAATGTTGAGAATTATGATTTGTTGCTTTATGTGGCTAATTGGCCCAAACCTCGAGTTAATGCGTGGGATATTTTACTCAAAGCCCGCGCTGTAGAAAACATGTGTTATGCAGTTGGTGTAAATAGAATAGGGAGCGATGACAATGGTTTAGAATACATTGGACATTCTCAAGCTGTTGATTTTTTAGGAAATTCAATTTTGGAGCCTCAAGAATCCGAAGGTGTATTTATAGTGGAAATTGATAAAGAGAAAATGATGGAAACCCGAAGTAAATTATCTTTTTTGAAAGATAAAGATGCTTTTAAACTCCATTAACCCCCTAAATTAAAAGGTTGCTCCACATCCCAATTAGCGCGTACATCAATTTCTTTTGGAAAATAAATCACTTCTTCCGATTGTCTTTTCTCTAGATAACTCCCAGTGTCCCATTCTTTATTTTTGTTGTCGTCGTAGATGATTCTTAGTGTATAAAGTGCGGGTTCTATAGCGTCAAAAGAAACTGTAGTGTTTTTTTCTGAATATTCTGTGGCTTTAATTTTTCCATCTTTATCCGTAAGTTGTACAATGACAGGAAAGCGTTTCACATTTTCTAACACCACTCTCAAATTGCCATAATCGGAAGTATTTTTGGTAGTGATATTGTACTTCAATGTATCGTTCTGTGCTTCATAAAAATCTATTAAAGCGCCTGGATTCAAAGTGATTTTGTATTTTTCTAAAGGTTCTTTATTAAAATTAAAAAACAATTTTTGATTCATTTCATCATAGTCGGTTTCAAAAGGAACAGCAATCGAGTCTTTATTAAAAATAGTGATTTTTGATTTATCAAACTTAACCAAAGGAATGGAACTATTCAATGCAAAACGCTCTCGAAGTGGAAGATTATTGCTGAATTCAGGACTTATAGAAAGCGTATCTGCTTTTTGGATTTTGAGTTTAACGATAAACTCTTTAGTGTACTTTTCTTTTCCAATTACAACTTGTAATGAATCGGTTTTTATGGGTTTGTACCAAATTTGAAGTGAATCTTTTTTAGGGAAGTTGGTTACCAATGAAGGAATAATATCGGCTCCGTTTTTCACTGTAATCTTGACATCCTTGGCTTTGCCTTCATACCCCATCAAGAATCTGTTTTTAGCAGCTTGAGTTGGTTTTATTGTTTTAAATTGTAATTGCTCTTTGAACAATTCTACTTCAAAAATGGTGTCATTCGGAATGGTAATGTATTGTTTTTGGAAACCTATTTTATCCGATTTTGGATTGTATTTGTTGTTACCATTGTCTTTCAGGGCAATCAATAGATATTTTCCAGCCTTAATATTTTCCAGTTTTACAATTTTTAAACTGTCGAGTGTATTGGTAATATAGCGTGGCGCTTCTTTGTAAATAGTGGAGTCATTAAATTTTTCGTTGATTTCATATAACATCACCGAAACAAAATTATCTGATTTTTTCTCTAAAGCATCTTTTACTTTAACATTTAGGGCCAAGGAATCTATAAAAGTTCCCGTTGAAAAAACATATTTAAACTGAGAATATGGGTTGCCCTCATTATTATCTTCTATACTTTGGCCAAAATTGAAACTGTACGTTGTATTAGGAAGTAGCGTATCTTTCAACTTTATGGTCAAAATTTTACTTGCATTATTAGGCGAAATTTCAGGTTGATTTTTCATGGGTGGAGAAATAATCAACTGTTTATTAGCATTTTTCAACTTTACATATTCGTCAAAAACCAGCTTAATTTCTTTTCCGTTAAAATTTGTCGAAAAGTTTTTCGGAAAACTGGCTTTTAAAATAGGTGCTATGGTGTCTTTATCGCCACCAGTTATAGAACCTCGTTTGGCACAACCAATGGATATCAGGAGTAATAGAAGTGAAATATATTTGAAGTTATTTTTGGGCATAAAGCATTTTTTCAAAGCACAAAATAACAATTATATTTAGTGTGAATGAAATGTTTTTTGGGAAACTTAACATTTAACTATGTGCCATCGCCATGCAAACAATACTAATTTTCACATCTGGTATTTTTAGTAGTGCTCGACTGCAGGCTTCCAGTGTAGAGCCTGTAGTAATAACATCATCAATCAACAAAAAATGTTTACCATGATGTGTTTCATTAAAATTGACATCAAAAACAGTCGATATAACATCAGCTCTCCCCAAAAGATCTTTTTTGGTTTGTGTTTTGGTGTGCAATTTTCGGAATAAGAGCTGGTCATCATAAGCAATGGAAAGATTTGTAGATAAAGCTTTCCCAAAGCCTTCCACCTGATTGTAACCACGTTCCCTTAGTCGTTTTTTGTGCAATGGTACTGGAATGATATAATCGATTTCATTTATTTGTTTTAACTCTTTCAATTCGGCAGCATACCAATTCCCAGCCATTTCACTTATTTCTTCGTGTCCTTTGTATTTCAATTGATGAATCATTTCTTGAACAATGCCTTTCTTGTGAAAATAAAAAAGCGCTGCACCAAATTCTAATGGAATTCTACCATAAAACTTTTGCATCACTTCGTTTTCGGCTATTAGATGATGATTTGTCAACGGAATTTCATGTCTACATTGAGTACATATCACTTTTTCGTCAACCAATAAAATGGAATGACAACCAGCACAAGACTTTGGAAAAAATAAATTTAGCAAATGCTTAATCATAAAAAAGATAATTTTCTTACATAAAATTATAAAAAAATTATATTCTAATTGATTTTAAAGTCATTTTTTATAATCGCTTTTTATATTTTTGCAGCATTATGGCAAAACAAGAAGATTTATTTAAGAACGTAGTTTCGCATGCAAAAGAGTACGGGTTCATTTTTCCGTCAAGCGAAATATATGACGGTTTGAGCGCTGTGTATGATTATGCGCAAAACGGTGTTGAGTTAAAAAAGAATATTAGAGAATATTGGTGGAAGGCCATGGTGCAAATGCATGAAAATATTGTGGGTCTTGATGCCGCTATCTTAATGCACCCAACCACTTGGAAAGCCTCGGGGCACGTTGACGCGTTTAACGACCCGTTGATTGACAACAAAGATTCTAAAAAAAGATACAGAGCTGATGTTTTAATTGAAGATTATGCCGAAAAATTAAACCTGAAAGCCAAAAAAGAAATCGAAAAAGCACGTGAGCGTTTTGGGGATTCTTTTGACGAAGAACAATACAAAACGACCAATCCAAGAGTTATGGAATACTTGGCCAAAGAGCGTGAAATTCTGGAAAGAATGGGACGTTCTCTTGGTGCCGGAGACTTGGAAGACGTAAAAGCTTTAATTGAAGAATTAGAAATTGCCGACCCTGAAACTGGTTCAAGAAACTGGACGGATGTGAAGCAATTCAACTTAATGTTCGGGACAAAACTTGGAGCTTCTGCAGAAAATGCAATGGATTTGTACTTGCGCCCAGAAACGGCACAGGGTATTTTTGTAAACTTCTTGAACGTACAAAAAACAGGTAGGATGAAGATTCCGTTTGGAATTGCACAAACGGGTAAAGCCTTTAGAAATGAAATTGTTGCTAGACAATTTATTTTCCGTATGCGTGAATTTGAACAAATGGAAATGCAGTTTTTTGTAAAGCCAGGCGAAGAAATGAAATGGTACGAATATTGGAAAACTACTCGTTTGAACTGGCATTTGTCCTTAGGTTTAGGCAAAGAAAACTATCGTTTTCATGACCATGAAAAATTAGCGCATTATGCTAATGCCGCCGCTGATATCGAGTTTAATTTTCCATTCGGTTTCAAAGAATTAGAAGGAATTCACTCAAGAACTGATTTTGATTTGAAAGCCCACGAACAATATTCGGGTAAAAAATTACAATATTTTGACAACGATACAAATTCAAGCTATGTACCTTATGTGGTGGAAACTTCAGTTGGTTTGGACAGAATGTTCTTGTCGGTTTTCGCTACTTCTTTAAAAGAAGAAACCTTAGAAGATGGATCAACCAGAACCGTTTTAAAACTTCCATCGGTATTAGCACCTACAAAAGCAGCCGTTTTACCTTTAGTAAAAAAAGACGGTTTGCCAGAAGTAGCTCAAAAAATTATCGATGATTTAAAATGGGATTTCAATGTGGCTTATGATGAAAAAGATGCTGTAGGCCGTCGTTACCGAAGACAAGATGCTTTGGGAACTCCTTATTGTATCACTGTAGATCACCAAACATTGGAAGATGAAACCGTAACCATCCGTCACCGAGATACAATGGCACAGGATAGAGTTAAAATTGCCGATTTAAAAACCATAATTGGCAACGAAGTATCAATGCGAAATTGGTTGATGAAAATATAATTCAAAGTATTTTAGAATATAAAGCCCCAAGCTTCTTAAAAGTTTGGGGCTTTTTTGTAAGTATTTATCCGAATAAAAAATCACATATTAACAGTATGCCTGTTTCTGTTAACATTTTTTAAATTCCTTTGCCTAAAATTTTACTTTCGTTTTAACGAAAATCCTAACGTTTAAACGGTATTATTTTTCAGTTTAAAATTTATTGATAATCTTTAGATAAACAAATAGTCCCCAAAAACTACCTGTTTTTTCCCTAATAATGCTTTCCCTAAAAAAAGGAAAAGCATTCATGAGTCATACCTTTATTATCATAGATGACAATCAAGATGATGTCACGAAAACTCAGGCCGTTGCTGAGCGTTTTCGTAATTTATCCTATACAGCATCTGCTAGTAACTATGATGAAGGAGTGAATTTAATCCTTGAGCATCAACCCCATTTGGTTTTTCTTGAAATCGACCCATCTGACAAAAAGAGTAGCCTTTCGTTAGCTCTGATTAACGAATTGTATAGGTATTTACCTGTTGTGCCAAAGATTATTATTACCACTTCAAAAAAAGATATGGCCTATGAAGCATTGAAATATGAAGTGGTTGATTATCTGCTGAAACCATTAGACATCAATGACTTTAGAAAAGCAATACTAAAATTTGACCGAGCCATAAAATCGGATTTGCCTCATATGGAAGTGAAAAATCCTGTGGCTACTTTTGAAGTTTTGGATAAAGCAGTTGTAGAAGCCCTAGATATTGATACTGAACATGAAACAGAGGATGAAGATGAGCATGAAGTTTCGGTGAAAACGAAAACTGTTGCTGAAAGCCCAATGATAGTTCAAAAACAACAATCACTTGTTATTTGTATTAAATCATATGGCGATTACCGTTATATTGATTCTAATGATATCCTTTATTTTGAAGCCGATAATAACTCAACCGATATCCATTTAAATAATGGTGAAATGATTACTGCTTTCAAAACGCTTAAGCATTTTGAAACAGTGTTACCAGAGGCACAATTTTTAAGAATCCACAATAGTTACATTATTAATGTTGACCAAGTATCCCGTATACATACAGGAAATACTGTATGCTACATAAAAAACTCTACAACAAAACTTCCTTTCTCCAAGTCTTATAAAGACAATGTTGATTTGATTATCAACCGCATAGCTGGAGGTAATTATTTGGAGATTTAGAAGAAAAATAATACATTTACATAAAATCCATCTGTATGGAAGTAACTGTATTAATGATTGACGACCATCCACCAATTATTGAAGGCTATAAATCGATATTAGCTTTTAATCCCTATGGCTATTCTATAAATACAACTTCCGCCTTTAGTTGTGAAGCTGCACATAAAATAATTACAACAACTACCACTACTTTTGATGTTGTTTTTTTAGATATTACTTTGCCTCCTTATGAAGAAAAAAACATTTACTCGGGTGAAGATTTGGTGGCACTTGTTAGAAAACATTTACCCAATACAAAAATTGTGATTTTAACATCACATTCCGAATCACTTGTTCTTCACGGAATTATTAAAGACCATTACCCAGATGGCTTAATAGTAAAAAGCGATGTACTATCAAACGATTTTTTAACTGCTTTTGACACCATAATTAAAGGTGAATTTTTTTATAGTGCTACAGTAAAAGCACTAAAATTTGATTCTGTGATATCCACTAAATTAATAGATACCTACAATAGACAAATTATTATTTTATTGTCTAAAGGGATGAAAACAAAAACTATCCAAGAAGAACTCCATCTTTCTAAAAGCGCCATAGACAAAAGGAAAGTTGTCATTAAAGATTATTTAGGCATTGAAAAAGGGAATGATGAGGACATTCTAAGGGAAGCCCGCAAACACGGACTTATTTAAATTAGTTAAACTATGAACTTTCTGTATTTACAGAAATCTATTTCCTTTAAATTTTAACAAAATGTACACTTTTTGTGTACCAAAATGTAATTTCCCCCTTTTATTTTTACACTGTTATTTATTAACACCGCAAATGATAAAATAAACAAAGACACATTATCTAGCGGCATTGCTGCCTTTTTCATTAAGTGGTATTTTTGAATTGGTAAAAAGCAATAGAAATTTACCTGTTTATTTTGAGATTTGTTATTAAACAGAGTATAATTAAACAAATCAAATACAGCCCCAGCCTTCATGTTTTCGACGACAAAAGAAGAGGGGCTGTTATTATTTTAAAAAGTTGTGAAAAATGAAAAAATTAACCTATGGCTTATGCGCCTCCATTCTATTTTCTTTAATCGGAAACGCACAAGCTAAAGCTAAATCAGAAAATAAAGGAATTTCCAACTCCGCTTATTTAGCTATAACAGCTGAAAATGAAACAACCAAATACAAATTTAGCAGCATCGAAGACCTTGAAGAAAATGGAACTAAAATATTAGATGATATAACATTAAATTCTTCTAAAATTAAAGATGAAAATTGTAAAGCAGCTGTTGAGATATCTTTAACTGTTTCAAATGAAAATCTATCAACTACAGTTACAGCTGCTGTCACAGCTAACTATACTGAAATTATAGAAGAAGCCAAAAAATTACAAAACAGATTAATTTTGGTAGTAAAGCAATAGATTAAAAATGTACACTTTTTGCTTACCAGAGGAATTTATAAATCAAATACATTTACAATATCAAAAACAAATATCTAGGTAAAATAGTGGCTTACCCCCACGACGTGACACTATATAAGTAAACTTTATATAGGAAAATCAATTACATTTTTCTGTTTATTTTAAAGGTTTGTTATTAAACAGAAGTACGACCAAACCAACCAAAAAAAAAGCAGCCCAACCTTTATATGTTTTCGAGGACACAAAGCTGGACTGCAATAATTAAAATTATATACAAAATTATGAAAAAATTAATTTACAGTATTATAACTATAATGCTTTTATCACTTAGTGGTTTTGCTCAAAATCAACCAGTAAAAGAATTCCACATAATCTATGCTGATTGGGATGGATGGGGTAGAACTAGCAGAGACTGTAAGGGATTTGGCTTATGCAAATTCACATCATGTACCTTTTGTTGTACAGAAGGAGATGTCATAGTTTCATGCAATGACAATCAAAAAGTTCCAAATTCTGGAGTAATTAAAATTGATGAAAAAACTAATCAAGGATTTTTAACTATAAGATTAGATATTTCTATTAAAGAACAAAATGATGCCGTCAAAAATAAGGAAACATTATATTTAGATGAGGATTTAATTTCAGAAAATATTATTCTTTACAAAGGAGAATATAATTTTGACCCATCATTAGGTAACGATGGTGGTTATATTGTTAGAGCTAGTTTAAAATAAATTTTTTAAGAGGGGTTTTCATTTGAATAAAAACCATTTATAAATAAAAAACGTGAAAATGAAAATCACAAAATTTATATTAAGTATTATTATTTGTTTAACATTTACAACATCGTGTGCCATAAAGGGTAACTTTAAAGGTCTATATAGTTATTATAAAAAAACTGAATCTGCAAATCCTAATTTGTTTCTTAAATCTATAAAAATAGATTCTTTATGCTTATATACTTATGAAAATCTAAAATCTAAAATAGTAATAATTAATGGCAATGATTTGAAGAAATGTATAAGTCAAAAAGAGCTTGCGTTAGTTTATTTTTGGAACCCTAATTGTAAAAGTAAAATTTGCTATCCATTAGAATTAGTAGAAAATTATTGTTCCTCTAGAAATATTGATTTATTTATAGTAGCTGAATACTATGATTTAGATCAAATGCAAGTTAGCCATAATATTAAAAGGCCCATTTTTGGAATAGACACTAAATATTACAAAACTAATTTAACTAAAAAATATCTTTCTCATTTTTTAAAGGATATTGATATAAATATTACAACAGACGACAGATACTTTTATTTTAAAAATGGAGTGTTTTCAAAATCTTATAAATCAGTTTATGATTTATGACATAATTCATGATTTAAAATGTACACTTTTTGCTTACCCGAAGGGTTTTTTAAATCAAATACATATACAATATCAAAAACAAAACAATTAATTCAAACACTATTATTTAGGTGAAAAAGTGGCTTACCCCCAGGTGTGACAATATATAAAGCAAACTTTATATAGAAAAATCAAATACACTTTTCTGTTTATTTTAAAGGTTTGTTATTAAACAGAAGTATGACCAAACCAACCAAAAAAAGCAGCCCAACCTTTATATGTTTTCGAGGACACAAAGCTGGACTGCAATAATTAAAAATTATAAACAAAATTATGAAAAAATTAGTATTAGGCATTATTGCAACTGTATTTTATAGTTTCGGCACTAATGCACAAGATGTTTCTAATAAAAATAATCTTTATGATTATGTTGGAGTTCAACATAATGAAGTAGTAAAAGAATTTATAGAAAAATATGGATCTGAAAATATTTCTGTTGAAAAAGCTATTGAATTAACAACAGATATTTGTAAAAGTAAGGGAATAGAAGGGCCCTATTTAACTACAGAGCAATTTAATTTAGGCATGATAGATGTCAAAAATAACTTTAAAGAAACTGTGAATAACTCATCACTTTCAACATCAGGGAAAAAAGAACTACAAACATTATTTGATTTCATGTTAAATAATGGCTTTAAAGGAGGAATTAGTTTATCTGAATCGATTGATTATTTTTTAAAGTTTGAAAACGAAATAATTAATAATAAAGAATTATTAGAATCCGATGTTGTTTTTTTATTAAAATCAGCATCCGTGGCTAGACATTCTATAGGTCTGTGGGAAGATTATTATGCAAAAAACACAACAACTGTAACCGCTAAAGCAGAAGGCCCTAGATGGATTAGATGGCTTGTTGTAGGCGCAGCAGATGTAGCTGGCGGCATGGCTGGCGGTGGTGCTTTTTCAGTCGGAACGGCAAGTATAGCTAGTACAGCAGCGATAG
>CANJDA010000040.1 GCA_947472705.1 Flavobacteriaceae bacterium | reverse complement strand
ATGATGGTACTTTATGAAAATACCAATGTAATTGAAGTTTATATTAAAGAAAAAAATATTGATAGCTACAGCGCATTATATAGTGGCCCTTGGAATAATGGAAATGCCATCGTAGGCATCCAAAATGCTGATGCCTCACAAGCAGTTGTAGCTCCTGGCCGTAATGGTTTAGACAACAATTGGACCACTACTAATGAAGCATGGCGTTTTGTTCCTTCAGGACCTTCAATTACTTCCATCAAATGGTATGAAGGTGCAGGTACTTCGGGAACTGTTGTAGGTAATACAGACACCATCAATGTTTGTCCAGCTTCCACAACTGTCTATACTGCCGAGGTAACTTATACTTTATGTAATGGTGCTACTGTTAAAGAAACCGATCAAACCACTGTTACTGTAACTGGTAGCAAAGTATGGAATGGCTCTGTAAATACAGACTGGAATGTTGCTAATAACTGGACCCCAACAGGCGTTCCAACAAATTTAGATTGTGTGGTTATCCCTAATGTAACTAACGATCCAATAATATATGGCACCTCTTACAATGCATACGGTTATAATTTAACCGTTCTAAACGGTGGAAATTTAACTTTAAATTCTGGTAATAATATTACTATTACCGATTTTGTTAAAGTAAATACTGGTGGAATTTTTACTATTAAAAACAGTGGAAACTTGATTCAAATAAACAACACCGCCAATACCGGAAATATTACTATGGAGCGAACAACTAATATAAGACAATTGGATTATGTTTATTGGTCTTCACCAGTTGCCAACTTTAACGTAGATAACATTACAGCACCAATTGCCTCTGGTGCTATTTATAAATGGAATACAACCGTGACCAATAATAATGGCGGACAAGGAAATTGGGAAAGTGCTGCTGGAAATACCATGTTACCTGCTAAAGGATATATTGTTGGTGGCCCTGGAACTTTCAGTCCTTCAGTGGCCTCAACGCTTTTAGGGACTTTCAACGGAGTACCTAACAACGGGATTATAAGTACAACTATCTATCGTGGAAGTGATCAAAATACCTCCTATCATGCCGGTATAAATGGTACCGAAATAAACAATTATAGTGACAACTGGAACCTTCTTGGAAATCCTTATCCCTCTTCAATAAGAGGAAGTCAGTTTTTATTTAATAACAATATTAAAATAATGGGGCAAATACGTCTTTGGACACACGGAACGTTACCAGCCATTATAGCTAGCCCTTTTTATGATACGTTCATTTACAATTACAACCCTGGCGATTATTTTACATATAACTTCACAGGAACCAGTTGTTGTCCTGCAGCAGCTTCTGATTTATTTATAGGAGCAGGTCAAGGGTTCTTTGTTCAAATGATAGACGGCCCAACTAGTTCTGATACTGTTTCATTTAACAATGCTTTGAGAAATGAAAGTTATGCTAATACTACTTTCTATAAAAACACAAATCAATCCACAAGCAACACAAACAATCTTGTAGATATAGAGCGAAACAGAATTTGGCTTGATTTGTTGAATTCAAATAATGAATCTGACAGAATGTTGGTTGGATACATTGAAGGTGCAACTATGGCTACCGACAGTTTTTTCGATGCAGGTACTTTGGCTGTAAACAATATGAACCTTTATTCCTTAATTGGAAATGACAAATTTGTTATTCAAGGTCGTTCTATTCCTTTTAATCCAAATGACATTGTACCTCTTGGTATAAAAACTTCTGTTCACGGTAGTTATACTATTGCTATAGGTGGACTTGATGGCTTATTTGAAAACCCAAATAGAAATATTTATTTAGAAGACACCGAGACAGGAAACATCCAAAATTTACGTGTAGCTCCTTATACTTTTACCATCAATGGAGGAACCAACAATACACGTTTTAAATTGCGATACAAATACTCAAGAGGCAACAATAGCAAGTCATCTGTCTCAGATGTAGTCGTTTCTTCTGCAAATAAAGAAATATTGGTACAATCTTTTGGTGAAAACATGCAACAAATAAGTGTTTACGACATGGTGGGTAGATCCATTTTTAATTCCAATACTATAAACAATACAGAGTTTATCATCAACAATGTTTCGTCAAGCCAACAAACATTAATTATAAAAGTTACTTTGGAAAGTGGTAAAGTAATAACCAAAAAATTAATCAATTAAAATTCCCAATGTTTAAATAAAAAAAGCCGCCTAGATTACTCGAGGCGGCTTTTTTTATTTATATCAATTGATTACTTCACTAAAGTCATTTCGTCAACTATGTTCTTAGCTCCTGAGTAATTCTCAATTACCCAAAGAACATAACGAATATCTACATTGATTGTTCTTTGTAATTTATTGTCAAAGATTACATCACCAGCCATAGCTTCAATGTTACCATCAAAAGCCAATCCGATAAGTTCTCCTTTTCCATTTAATACTGGCGAACCTGAATTTCCTCCAGTGATATCATTATCAGTAAGGAAATTTACGTGAAGACTTCCATCTTTATCAGCATAACGACCGTAGTCTTTGTTCTTTTGCATTTCAAGAACTTTTGCTGGCAAATCAAACTCTTCGTCTCCTTTTTTGTATTTCTTAACTTGTCCAGCCAATGTTGTATAATTATTGATGGTAGCGTCATTTCTTTTATCAGCAGGAAGCGAACGTACTTTACCATAAGTCAAACGCAAAGTTGAGTTAGCATCTGGATATTTAATAGTTCCGATTTTTGATTCTCTTAAACCTTCTACTAATAAACGGAAAGAAGCACTATAATCATTTTGTGCTTTAGCAATCTCATCCGATTTTGAATTATAGTGATTCAACATATCATTTGACAAAGCATAAATTGGGTCATTATCCAACTGTCCTTGTGTAGGATATTGTAAAAAGGCTTTTACTTTATCTAACGAAGAAAAGATACTTAAATCAACTGCAGCATTCACATAGTTGGTGAAATCATTGTTGTTATCCTTCCCTATTTTCTCCACCATTGGGGCAATTTTATAACCCGTAGATTTTGTAGCATACAATTTTAATTGAGCAGCCAATAAATCTTTTTCAGCAGGAAGATAAACATCTTTATACATTTCTTCTGCCATTTCAGTAAGCGCAGGAGCAGCTTGTGCACGTTTGGCAGCATCTGCTTTTACATATAAATCCAATTGCTTTCCTAAGGTTCTACCAATAGCTCCAAAAGCCGTTGTTCTAAACAATTGTTGCATGTAATTATCATGTCTTGCTTTCTCATTGGTTAAGCTGTAAAACTTATTGATATTGGTAATTACGTTACCATATTTGGCTTTGTTAGCTGGATTATTAGCCCAAGCATCAAACTTAGCTTCCTGCTTTGCTTTAGAACCTGCTGTTCCAAATTTGGTCAACGCATCAATCATCCCTTGACGGTTTTTCCAGTAGTTGGCAGTTGAAGCATATTTAGAAGCATAAACCAAACGAAGCGCATCGCTTTGATCCATGTATTTTTTCATGTTGTCCATACCGGTTTTGGCGCCTTCTACCCATGCCGGATAAGCAAACTTCACGTTTTGCTCAATACCACCTGCTGCCATCCAACGGTTGGTTCGTCCTGGATAACCCAAAATCATAGCAAAATCACCCTCTTTCACTCCAGAAAGATTTACAGGCAAATAGTGTTTTGGTTGTAACGGAACATTGTTTGGCGAATAATCTGCCGGATTGTTGTCTTTATCAGCATATACTCTGAACATTGAGAAATCAGCTGTATGACGTGGCCACTCCCAGTTATCAGTATCGCCACCAAATTTACCTAAGCTTTCTGGTGGAACACCTACTAATCGAACGTCTTTATAATCTTGGTAAACAAAATAGTAAAACTCATTTCCTTGGAAGAAAGAACGTACCGATACAGTATATTTACCTCCTTCATTGTTTTCTTTTTCGATAGCCGAAATCTCAGCGTTGATGGCTTTTTCTCTATCGGCTTCTGACATTGTTGGATTTACTTTGGCCAATATTCTTTTTGAACAATCGTCCATGCGAACAAAGAAACGTACAAACAAAGAACTTTGAGCGTGTTTCTCAGCCATTTTGTTTTCGGCCCAATAGCCATTTTTAAGAATGTTGTCTTGTGCAGTTGATAATTCAGCCACAGCGTCATAGCCACAGTGGTGGTTGGTTAAAACCAAACCATCTTTAGAAATAATTTCAGCGGTACAACCTCCGTTAAATTGAACGATAGCATCTTTCAAACTCTGGTGGTTAATACTGTAGATTTCTTCGGCTGTCAATTGCAAGCCCATTTTTTGCATGTCGCGGTGGTTTAAACGCTCAATGAACATCAAAAACCACATTCCTTCGTCGGCTTTCATGCTCATTGGGAGCAACATAATCCCGACGATTAAGGATACAATAATTTTTTTCATAATGAAAGTTATAAGTGTTATTAGATTGAATGCTAATAGTCTACCGAATTATGGGATTGTTACACAGAACGGTTTCAAAAGCGATGCGAATATAGTTTTTTTTGCCGATTTGTAGGGATTTTTAAAAGAAAACGCTATTGAAGTAGTTGTGAATTTAAAAATTTGAAGATTTGAAAATGAATCTTTTGCTTAAAAAACCAACTTTCCAGCATTTCCAAGGGCTTGCAGCCTGCGAACGGGCTTCTGGGTCATGCAATCTGGCTTCTAAAGACTATGAAAGTACTACTGTAGACTACTTTTTATCTTCGGAAGACGGCAATCGCTTTTCGGAAGGGTTCTTTTAGGTTACTGAAGGATTCTATCCTCCTTCGGACAGGTGCTACTGAGTTTCGGGAGCAAAAAATCTTGCTTAGCTACCTAAATAAAAAATCCCGAAGTAATTCGGGATTTCCTATTTATATACCATGACTATTCTCAGGCTCCTCGGTGTCTACGTTGAGCATTTCCCAAAGTTTGTCTTTTAGCTCCGTTAGTCCTTGATTGGCAACTGAAGAAATAAACAGATACGGGGTTCCTTTGAATTCCTTATCCAATTGTTTTTTTAATTCGGCTTTCAATTCGTCGTCTAGCATATCGCATTTGGAAACGACTATGAGTTTGTCTTTATCCAACATTTCTGGGTTGTAACGACGCAATTCATCCAGCAAAATTTCGTATTCTTTTTTGATATTATCCGCATCGGCAGGCACTATAAACAACAGCGTTGAATTTCTTTCGATGTGTCGTAAGAAGTAATGTCCTAAGCCTTTTCCTTCAGCAGCTCCTTCTATAATTCCGGGAATATCGGCCATTATAAACGACTTGAATTCGCGATAGGCAACGATGCCTAAATTGGGTTTCAAAGTTGTAAACGGGTAATCCGCAATCTTGGGTTTGGCAGAGGTTAGCACGGAAAGTAAAGTTGATTTTCCAGCATTTGGGAAACCTACTAAACCAACATCTGCTAAGACTTTCAATTCTAAAATTACATCCAACTCTTCGGTAGGCATACCTGGTTGAGCATAGCGTGGTGTTTGATTGGTAGAGCTTCTGAAATTCCAGTTTCCTAAACCTCCTTTTCCGCCTTTGGCTAAGATTCTTTCTTCGCCATGTTCGGTAATTTCAAATAGTATCTCTTCGGTTTCTTTATCACGTACCACCGTTCCTAATGGCACTTCGATTACTTTATCTTCACCATCATGACCCGTACTTCGAGAACTTCCTCCATCACCACCATGACCCGCTTTGACATGACGTGCAAACTTGAGGTGAAATAAAGTCCACAAACTTTTGTTTCCTTTTAAAATAACGTGTCCACCACGACCTCCATCTCCTCCATCGGGGCCCCCTTTTTCAATAAATTTCTCTCGGTGTAAATGCGTAGAACCTTTCCCTCCTTTTCCGGAAGAAACATATATTTTTACGTAGTCTACAAAGTTACCTTCTGTCATAATTCCTATCTATTTATTGTACTAACATTAGTTTGGAAAATACCTGACAGCCACTGGCTGTCCTCCTCTTAATATCAAATCTTTTCTTTATTACTCTTTTAATGCTTTTACCAGCACTTTATCAATCTTCACCCCATCCATATCGATGATTTCTAATTCTAATTTGTTCCAAATGAGTTTCTCTCCTGTTACAGGTATTTTGCCCATTTCGGTCATGATCAATCCACTTACCGTGGTCACTTCGTAGTCATTGGTCAACTCATCCATATCGAAATAATTTAAGAAATCATGTAGCGAATACAATCCGTCAACCAACCAAGTGCCGTCTTCTCGAGCTATCAATTGGTATTCATCTTCATCAAAATCAGACGCATCTCCTACTAAGGCTTCTAATATATCGTTTAGGGTAATGATTCCTTGAAAAACACCGTATTCATCTGTAACCAAAGCATAATGCACTTTCGATTTTTTGAAGTTTTCTAGTGCTTTGTAAGCCGAAGTATGTTCTATTAAATACACCGGCTCTTTGGTAATGTTTTTTAAATCGAAAGGCCCTTTTTCAAATCCGGCAAATAAATCTTTTAATAAAACGATTCCATTTACATCGTCCAAATTCTCTTTGCAAACCGGATAAACCGAATGCAATTCGTCTAAAACTTTTGCTTTAATCTCCTCAATACTATCTTCCAAAGAAAGATACACTATAGATTGACGGTGCGTCATTAAGGAATTTATTTTTCGGTCTCCAATATGAAACACACGTTCCACTATGTCTTGTTCAATTTCCTGTACTTCGCCGCCTTCGGTACCTTCTTTGATGATGGCTTTGATTTCCTCTTCCGTTACTTTGCCGTCAGCCGTTGGTTTTATTTTTAAAATATTTAGTATCCCGTCAGTTGATTTGGTCAGTAACCAAATAAACGGCATCGTAATAATAGATATCGTTTTCATAGGAACCGCTACTCCTTTGGCAATAGCTTCGGGAAAATTAAGCCCAATTCTTTTGGGTAATAATTCGCCTAAAACCAATGAGAAGAAGGTTAATATCACGACTACTATTCCCACTCCTATACTTTGTGAATAGGGTTTCAACGCTTCAAAAGTGGCGATAAAAGCCTGTACATCGTGGGTAATCTTATCTCCCGAATAAATTCCAGTTAGGATACCAATTAAAGTAATCCCGATTTGTACAGTAGATAGAAATTTATTGGGTGAATTGGCTAGGTCTAAAGCCACCTTTGCATTGGTATTTCCTTTTTTTGCTGCGGTTTCCAAACGGTTTTTACGCGCCGATATCAGTGCGATTTCTGACATAGAAAAAACACCATTGAGCAGGATTAAAAAAAGAATGATAAGGATTTCCATTTTGAGTTATAAGTTATGAGTTATGAGTTATGAATATAACTTCTAACCAAAAATTTCAATTATAAATTGTCGATTACTTTGCTTAATCTTTCGGTAACTTCCTCTACCGAACCAATTCCATCTACAGCATAAAACTTTCCTTGCCCATCATAATAATGCATCAAAGGAGCCGTCTTTTGATTGTATTCGTCGTAACGGTTGCGTATTTTCTCTTCGTCTTGGTCATCGGGTCTACCCGAAGTTTTACCTCTTTCCAATAAGCGTTGTACCAATATTTCATCATTGGCTTCCAGTGCTACCGTGGCTGTGATGTTTTGTCCTTTAGCTTCCAAAAATGTATCCAAAGCATCCGCTTGTGCCAAAGTTCTTGGAAAACCGTCAAATAAAAAACCCGCAGAGTGTGGGTTTTTATCCACTTCACTTTGCAACATTTGTATGGTTACTTCATCGGGAACTAAATCGCCTTTGTCCATATAAGTTTTGGCTAACTGCCCCAACTCGGTATTGTTTTTTATATTATATCTGAAAATATCTCCAGTAGAAAGATGAGTCAGATTGTATTTTCCTTTTAAAAATTCAGCTTGTGTGCCTTTTCCTGCACCTGGTTTTCCGAAAAGAACGATGTTAATCATTTTAGTAAAAGTTGGTAGTTATATATTTGTTGTGTTATTCTGCTAATTGATAAATATCGGGTAAGTTTCTACCCAATCCATCATAGTCTAAACCGTAGCCAACTATGAATTTATTTGGAATTCTAATCCCTACATAATCAATTTTAATCTCTTTTTTATAGGCTTCTGGTTTGAAAAACAAAGTGGCAATTTTTAAATGCTTTACTTTTTTTTCTTTAAAAATGGTCTTAAGCGCTTCTACTGTATTTCCAGTATCAATAATATCTTCAACAATCACAACAGTTCTTCCTTCTAAATTTTGGTTCAGCCCAATTAACTGTTTCACTTCATTGGTGGATTGCGTTCCTTCATAGGAAGCCATTTTAACAAAACTAACTTCGCACATCCCACGGTATTGCTTCATCAAATCACTCATTACCATAAAGGCGCCATTTAAAACACCTACAAAAACAGGCACTTCATCAAAAAAATCATCATCCATTTGTTTAGCCATATTTTTGATAGCGAAATCAATTTCTTCTGAAGATATGAATGGCTCAAAGGTTTTGTCGTGAAGATGTATCATGTGTGTTGCTTTTAAAATAAGGTGCAAATTTACACAAGTATTAAGTATCAAAGAGCAAGTATTTTAACTTTTTTGCAAATTTGATATATTTACGAAATAGAATTATAAATGGAGTAAGTATCTTTGTGCCAACAACTACAACAACATGACACGAGCGAAGCGACTGCATGAGACCTTTAAAAAAATAACTACAACGAATGAACTATTTCTCATCCGATTTTAAACTCGGCATACTTGGTGGAGGCCAATTGGGCAAAATGCTCTTGGCTGATACCCGAAAATTTGATATTCAAACCTATGTTCTTGATCCAAGTGCGGCTGCACCATCACAATATGGAGCTACACAATTTTTTATCGGTGATTTATTGGATTTCGACACCGTTTATGATTTCGGTAAAAAAGTGAATTTGCTAACCCTCGAAATTGAAAATGTAAATCTGGAGGCATTAGACAAATTAGAGAACGAAGGATTGCCAATATATCCATCACCAAAGACCTTAAGATTGATTCAAAACAAAGGAACACAAAAGGATTTCTATGTAACCAATAATATTCCCACTTCACCTCATCAGCGCTTTAAAGATTTATCAATGCTAAAATTAGCTGTCAAATCAAGTACAGTCGAGATGCCATTTGTATGGAAATGTGCCCAATTTGGTTATGATGGCAATGGGGTGAAAATAGTTCGTGCTGTTGCTGATATAGAAAATTTACCCAATGTGGAATGTATTGCCGAACAGATGGTGCCTTTCAAAAATGAATTGGCTGTCATTGTTGCTCGTTCGGTTTCTGGAGAAGTAAAAACCTATCCCGTTGTAGAAATGGAATTCCATCCCGAAGCCAATCAGGTTGAATATGTGATTTGTCCAGCAAGAATAGAGGATAAGGTAGCACAAACCGCAACTGAGGTAGCCTTACAAGTTTCCAAAGCTTTTAATCATGTTGGTTTATTGGCTGTAGAAATGTTCCAAACAGAAGATGATGAAATAGTGGTAAATGAAGTAGCTCCTCGCCCACACAACTCAGGGCATTATAGCATCGAAGCAAGTTATACTTCGCAATTTGAAAACCATTTGCGCGCTATTTTAAATTTACCTTTGGGAAATACTGCTAGTAAAGTGGCTGGAATTATGGTAAATTTGGTCGGTGCCGAAGGTTTTTCCGGGAATGTAGTATACGAAAACATCGAAAAAATAATGGCAATTGACGGCGTAACACCTCATATTTATGGCAAGAGAGAAACAAGACCTTTCCGAAAAATGGGGCATGTAACAATTGTCAATGAAGATATGGCGCAAGCCCGAAAAATTGCGGAAGAAGTAAAAAATAGTATTAAAGTAATCAGCACTAAATAAAACTAACATGAGTAAAGTAGCCATCATCATGGGAAGTAAAAGCGACCTACCAATTATGCAGGAAGCCATCGACATTCTCAAAGGATTTGACATAGAAACCGAAGTCGATATCGTTTCGGCACACCGAACTCCCGAGAAACTATTTGATTTCAGCAAAAATGCTCACACCCGTGGCATTTCTGTTATTATAGCCGGTGCTGGTGGCGCAGCACATTTACCAGGAATGGTTGCTTCAATGTCGCCATTACCTGTGATTGGTGTTCCTGTGAAATCGAGTAATTCCATCGATGGTTGGGATTCGGTTTTGTCTATTTTGCAAATGCCTGGCGGTGTTCCTGTGGCAACAGTAGCTCTGAATGGCGCCAAAAATGCCGGTATCTTAGCAGCCCAAATCATCGGAAGTCACGACAAATGTGTGCTCGACAAAATTATTTTCTATAAAGAAGGTTTAAAAGACGCCGTGAATAAATCATCGGATGAAATGAAAAAATAAGCTGTAATGATAATTGTCCCCTTGAGGGGACTTTAGGGGTGTAAAACTTATTTGAATGAGAAACAAAATTATTCCATATAGTCCACATTTAAAAGAATACGCAAGACAACTCCGAAAGAATTCTACACTATCTGAAGTGCTTCTTTGGAACAACATTAAAAACAAAGGGTACGGATTTCAATTTCACCGACAAGTTTCATTATTAAATTATATTGTTGATTTTTATTGTCATGAATACGATGAAAAACGGCAAGGTGAATTGGAAAGAGAAGGCATTTCTATTTTGAGATTTACTGATGTTGATGTTAAACAAAATATGTTCAGTGTTTTATTAACTTTGGAACAAACATTAAAAAATTATCAAACATAAATACACCCCTAAAGTCCCCTCAAGGGGACAATTTAAAATAACAAATGAAAATCTTAACAGAACCCTTTACTACCAAACACAATACGGCTCCTTTTAGCCAAATTAAAATAGAAGAATACCAACCCGCTTTTGAAGCCAACATCACCCTTGCAAAAACCGAGATTGATGCTATTACTAACAACCCAGAGGCTCCAACTTTTGAAAACACTATTGAAGCTTTAGACTTTTCAGGAGAAGCTTTGGACAGATTATCGTCTATTTTCTTTAATCTGAATTCGGCCGAAACTTGTGACGAATTGCAGAAAATTGCACAGGACGTTTCTCCTTTATTAACTGCTTTTGGAAATGACATAGCCTTAAACGAAGAGTTGTTCAAAAGAGTAAAAGCCGTTTATGACCAAAAAGACAACCTAAGCTTAACTCCAGAACAAGCGACCTTATTAGACAAAAAATACAAAAGTTTTACTCGCAACGGAGCCTTGCTTACCGAGGATAAAAAAATACTTTTACGAGAAATAGATACCGTTCTAGCGAAACTGAAATTAACATTTGGCGAAAATGTTTTGGCGGAAACCAATAGTTATAAATTACACATTTCTAACGAAGCCGATTTAAAAGGATTACCAGATGGCGCCAAAGAAATGGCTCGCTCATTAGCCAAAGCAGATGACTTAGACGGTTGGCTATTTACTTTAGACTTTCCAAGCTATTTGCCTTTTGTGACCTATGTCGACAACCGCGAATTGAGAAAAGAAATGGCCATTGCCGCCGGTAGAAAAGCATTTCAGGAAAATGACTATGACAATCAAGAGAATGTAAAAAACATAGTGGCCCTGCGTCATGATAGAGCACAATTGTTAGGTTATAATTCACATTCGCATTTTGTACTAGAAGAGCGCATGGCACAAAACCCCGAAAAAGTACAATCCTTTTTAAATGAATTACTAGAAAAAGCCAAACCAGCCGCTCAAAGAGAATTTACCCAGTTAACCGCTTTCGCCATAGAATTGGATGGATTGGAAAATCTAGAGAAATGGGACGGTGCTTATTATGCTGAAAAATTGAAACAAAAACTTTTTAGCTTGGATGATGAAATCCTAAAACCGTATTTCAAATTGGAAAACGTTTTGAATGGAGCATTTACTGTGGCTGAAAAACTATTCGGCATCACTTTTAACGAAGTGTTTGATATTGACAAATACCATGATGAAGTGCAAACATTTGAAGTGCTCGACTTTGAAGGCAAATTAGTCGCCATCTTCTATTCCGATTTCTTCCCAAGAAAAGGCAAGCGAAACGGCGCTTGGATGACTTCGTTTAAACCACAATACATCAAAAACGGGAATAACGAAAGACCACATGTTTCAATCGTTTGCAATTTCACTCCGCCTACAGAAACGAAACCATCTTTATTAACCTTTAATGAAGTGACTACTTTATTCCATGAATTTGGACACGCCTTACATGGTATGTTGGCAAATACAACTTATCCGAGTTTGTCGGGAACTTCGGTGTATTGGGACTTTGTAGAATTGCCAAGTCAGGTCATGGAAAACTGGTGTTATGAGCCCGAAGCTTTGGCCTTGTTTGCCAAACATTATGAAACAGGCGAAATCATTCCACAACACTATGTAGAAAAAATAAAAGAAAGCGCTAGTTTCTTAGAAGGTATGGCCACTATGCGCCAGCTGAGTTTTGGATTGTTAGACATGGCTTATCATGCCAAACCCCAAACCATTGATAATGTAAAAGCTTTTGAAAAAGCCGCTATGGATAATACATCTTTATACCCTGATGTAACCGAGAATTGCATGAGTGTTTCGTTTTCTCATATTTTTCAAGGCGGTTATTCGTCAGGTTATTACAGCTATAAATGGGCCGAAGTCTTAGACGCTGACGCTTTTGCTTATTTCCAAGAAAAAGGTATTTTCAATAAAGAAGTCGCCACTAAATTTAAAGACAATGTTTTGTCAAAAGGAGGCACCGAATTACCCATGGAATTATACAAACGTTTTAGAGGCCAAGAGCCGAAGCCAGAAGCTTTGTTGAAACGGGCGGGATTGATATTATAGACAAATCAAATTACTTAGATAATTAGAAACCGAAGTTAACGCTTCGGTTTTTTATTGTAACACCAAAACTAAAACCCACCACAAAATAGGGATACTTTCGACCCAAAAAGAGGTGTAATATTTACTTCTTTCCAAAGTGGAAAAATGAATAGAAGCTGCAGTTACTGTAGCTATAAAAGTGTCAATAAGAAAATAATTCTGTTTAAAAGGGCAACTCAGAAACCCTAACAATACATACAAAATCAAAAAAGAATAGCCCAGTAGTTTGGCTTTATTTATTCCAAATTTCTGGGGCAAAGTGTTTAGCGTTTTTTCGTCGTGCTGGCTGTCGTAAATCTCAAACGGAATCATTAAAGCACAAATTATAAAAAACCTTTTTACAAACTCTAGTACTACTATTCCTTTAAAGGTAGGCAACCTCCAGATAAAAACAAAAGCTGTGAGATAAGCAACTACAAAGCTAACCCAAAACATTTTGACTATCCCATGCTTTCGCATCGGTGGATATAGTAATACCATCAGCCCTCCTAAAAGGAGCTGAATTTTAATGGCATCAATCATTCTTTTAAAAAAGAAATGAAATCCAAAAACAGACAACAGACATACTACTAGTATACCATAATACTTCACCGAATGAAATTTACCTTTTCTAAAAATATCAAAGTATTTTAGGAAATTATAGCCTAAAATGGATCCGAATAAAACACAACAAGGATAGGTAATGTGTTTGCACACCTCATTTTCAAATGCTGTAACGTATACTAAACTGAAAAGAGCCAATCCAATATGAACTGAGGATTGAATATAAAAATCAAGAAGCTTCTTTAAATACTGCATTTTCAAATATAATTAAACTGTTAATAAGAAGTCCTTTTGGTTGAAAAATTCTCAAAACATTAGACCTTGTTTAGCACAAAATTAGAATAGTATTAATTACTTTTGTGTGCTTTAAACTGAACTTGTTTCAGTTGCTAAAAACAGCACACTTTTACATTTTAGAACTTACATTTTAATGAGAACAGACGCATTTGCATTACGCCACATAGGTCCACGGGATAGCGACCTAAACCACATTTTCGAAACCATCGGAGTGGAGACTATGGATCAACTGATATATGAAACCATTCCAGATGATATCCGTTTAAAAAACGACTTGAATTTGGATGCTCCCATGACCGAATATGAGTATTTAACACACATACAGGAATTGGGTAATAAAAACAAAGTATATAAATCCTATATAGGCTTAGGGTATCACCCTACAATTGTCCCGGCTGTTATTCAAAGAAATGTCTTTGAAAACCCAGGTTGGTACACTGCCTACACGCCTTACCAAGCCGAGATTGCCCAAGGAAGATTGGAAGCTATTCTGAATTTCCAAACCATGGTTATCGAGTTGACGGGTATGGAAATTGCCAATGCTTCCTTGTTAGACGAAGGAACAGCAGCAGCAGAGGCTATGGCCTTATTATTTGACGTGCGTACCCGTGACCAAAAGAAAAACAACACTAATAAATTCTTCGTTTCCGAAGACATATTACCTCAAACCTTATCGGTTTTACAAACGCGTTCTACGCCAAAAGGAATCGAATTAGTGGTTGGAAATCACGAAACATTTGATTTCTCTGCCGATTTCTTTGGTGCCATTTTACAATATCCAGGCAAATTTGGTCAAGTAAATGATTATGCGCAATTTATTGAAACAGCTCATGCTAAAGAAATAAAAGTAGCCGTAGCAGCCGATATTTTATCCTTAGTAAAATTAACCCCTCCAGGCGAAATGGGT